>JAILMJ010000029.1 GCA_024692685.1 Clostridia bacterium | reverse complement strand
GAAAGAACAGCCAGTATGCCGTCAAGGGAAGCTGCAAAGCGGATTGCCCAGGACGCATAAGAAGCATCGGGATTTACCTGTTTGAAGAGTTTCTTTATTTCTTCGGGCGGATTGGCAAGAGCGCCGCCTTTGACGGGTTCCATTATAACTATGGGCTTGCCGTGTTTTCTTGCGACTTCATATATTTCTCTTGAACGGACAGAGGGATTCTCCCAGTCCGCATAGTTAATCTGAAGCTGTACAAATTCTGCATCGGGGTGATCGGTCAGCAACTGCTCAAGAAGCTCCGGACCGTCGTGGAAAGAAAAACCGTAATGTCTTATTCTGCCTTTTGCCTTTTCTTCTTTCACAAAATCCCAAAGGTGAAATTTATCGAACTTTTTGTAATTCTTTGCATTGAGAGAATGAAGGAGATAGTAATCAAAATAACCTGCGCCTGTTCTCTTTAAACTGATTTCAAATTCTTCTTTAGCAGCCCACTCGGTGGGAACGGCAGAGGCAAAAAGTTTAGTTGCAAGGGTATAGCTTTCTCTGGGATATCGCTCAACAAGTGCTTTTTTGATAGCATCTTCAGAACCGGGATAAACAAATGCCGTATCAAAGTAGGTAAGTCCTGCATTAAGAAATGCGTCAACCATTCTGCTCGTTTGGGCTATATCTATTCTCAATCCTTTTTTAGGCAGACGCATAAGTCCGAAACCGAGTATTCCGTCGTTGAATTCGTTTTTTTCAATCATTTTATTCACCTTCCTTTTGATAATAATGTATCATATATTACTGTACTGTTCAATAAAACGAACTGAGCAGTTATATCCTGTTATAAATTTTCAGCCATTTTTCGAATTCATCTTCTTTATATCTTTCGGGAAATGACAAAGCAACCTTTTCCGTAAGTGAGAGTTTCAAACCGGCAAACGCAAGAGCGGAAAGAAGGTGCGGCTTTTTTGCAAGCGAAATCCCGACATTAATAATCTGCCAAGCGGAAAATCCTTTGAAGTTCTTGCTTTTCAGCACACTTTGATTCAAAATTCCCTTTTCGAAAAAGTAGTCAATGTCCTCAGCTTTAAGTTCTTTCAGCATCGACATAATCGTATAATCTGAAAATGACGAACGTCCGAATGACCTGAAATAGTCTTTTTCAAAACGCCAGAGTCTCTCCGTAGTCAGTTCGTAATCTCCCGCACTTATTACGGTATCCGCAAGCATTTTACCTGCACACATACATTTTCCGAGACCCGAGCCGCTCATCGGCTCAACCATTGAAGCGCTGTCCCCTATTGCGGCGTATCCGTCGCAGACAAATTTAGGGATTGCCTTTCCGAGCGGAATGGCATTGAAAGAGCCGCCCCTGATCCGGTCATTCTTTGAAAACGAAAAATCATTCTCAAAATCCTGCAGTGCCTCATCAACATCACCCTGAGTCAAAGGATAAAATCCGCCTAAAAGAATATCAATATAGCCGTCAAGGGTGATGAACCAGTCCATTCCGGGTCTTTTACAATGAAAAAAATAGGTTGTCTGACGGGGACTGTTCATCAGTATTCCCGTGTTACGGTAATATGCACGGTATGTATAAATCACATTGTTTTCAGGCAAATCACGAAGTATACCCGCTCCCGCCGGAAGTGAGGCTCTGACAGGTGAGAACATACCGGCGGCATCAATCACAAGGTCGCTCTCATATTCTCCTTTTTCCGTGACAATTCCGGCAACTTTATTGCCCGAGCATTTTGCCGAAAGTACCTTTTCCGAAAATCTGAATTCCGCTCCCGCCTTTTCAGCCTCATCAGTGAGAAATGCAATCAGGTCTTTGCGGTCAACCGACCTAAGACGTACGGGACTTACAGCGTCATCAGTGAGCTTTACGGTTTTTGCCGGGTTAAGATAACTCGAATTAAAGAAAGGCTTAAGCATTTTTTCGGGTGGACGCAGACCGGCAAAATCAAACTCCGGAAGATAGATGCAATCTTCCCAGTCATAGCCGAGTTCGGATTTTTCTCTTTCCTCGAATACGGTCACATTATAGCCTTCCCTTGCAAGAAGGATGGCGGCACAAAGACCTCCATGGCCCGAACCTGCGACAATTATTTTTTTGCGCGGCATATCTGTCACCTCCGTAATTCAGGTTTATTCTACCATTTTCAGACATCATTTTCAACATCATATATTATTGTCTGAAATAAAGACCGAAATGTTCATTTTTGACTTTACAAAACTATTCATTTGTGATATATTTTTTCTGTAATAATAAGGTCAAATCCAAGAATCTTTAACAGCGGTACAGTGATGCCGACAAGATTGTTATATTATCAATTAGCCCTTAGGGTAATTATGCGGTCTTGTTGAACAAGGCCGCTTTTTCGGTGAAATATATGGAATTAAAATCATATATTATGGACAGCGCGGCGGTTAACCGTGCACTGGCGAGAATTGCACACGAAATAGTTGAAAGAAATCCCGAAGAAGGCGAAATCTGCCTTGTCGGGATAGTACGCAGAGGTGCTTCTTTGGCAGATGTTCTGGCGGCGAAAATTCGCTCGCTCGGTGTTGAGACAAAAATAGGCTACATTGATATAACGCTATACCGTGATGACCTTACCGAAACCGAATCCCAGCAGCCCCATCTGCACTCAACCAAAATAGATTTTTCTCTTACCGGCAAGACTGTAATAATGGTTGATGATGTCCTTTATACCGGAAGAACGGCAAGAGCGGCGATGGAAGCGATAATTGCTTTGGGGAGACCGTCAAAAATCCAGTTTGCAGTACTGATAGACAGAGGTCACAGGGAATTGCCCATAATTGCCGACTATGTCGGTAAAAATGTCCCTACATCAAAAAGCGAAGTTATATTTGTCAGGTTTCCGCCTTTTGATGATGAGGTAAGCGTTTCAATCTGGGGCAGATAAATCAAAATATATTAAAGTGAGGGAGAACCCGAAAAAAAGCTGTAAATACCGTCAGGTGAATTACACGGTATAAACAGCACGAATCTGCGGAATCGCCTTCACTGTATAATATATAATATACGGAGGTATTATTATGGATCTTGCTTTTAATGTCAAGGACAAGCCCAAGTTCGGTCAGCTGATTGTTTTCGCATTTCAGCAGTTGCTGGCAATTCTTGCCGCAACAATAGCCGTTCCTTCAATCATCGGAAACGGAATGAGCCAGTCGGCAGCGCTCTTCGGAGCCGGAGTAGGCACAATAGTTTACCTGCTGTTCACGAAGTTCAAGAGCCCCGTATTCCTCGGTTCATCATTCGCTTTCATCGGCTCAATGTTTGCAGCTTTCGGCGGCGCCGCGTCAGCCGGAGCAGGTTATGCCGGACTTATTCTCGGCGCATTCTTTGCCGGACTTGTTTATGTCGTGATAGCGATTATCGTTAAAATCGCCGGTGTTTCATGGATTAATAAACTTATGCCCGCCGTTGTTATCGGACCGACAGTATCAATTATCGGTTTATCTCTTGCAGGGAACGCAATAGGAGATGCTCTTACCTATGCAAAAACCGATGCCGGTTTCGTTATGAATACTAAAGGCTGGATTGGGTTCATCTGTGCCCTTGTTACATTATTCACAGTCATGATTTGCTCCGTTTACGGCAAAAAGATGGCGAAACTCATCCCGTTCATTATCGGTATTGCCGCAGGCTATTGCGTTGCTACAATATTCACCCTTATCGGGAACGCAACGGGCAATGCGGCTCTTCAGATAGTTGACTGGTCTGCATTCCAGGAAATGAAGTGGATTCCCGATTTTACCTTTATGCAGGCTTACAAGAGCTTCGGTGATATTACTCCGTCATATATCGGAACAATCGCCGTTGCATATATTCCGGTCGCGTTTGTTGTATTTGCAGAGCACATTGCAGACCATAAGAACCTTTCTTCCATCATAGGTCATGAACTCCTTGAAGAGCCCGGACTTCACAGGACTCTTCTCGGTGACGGTATCGGCTCAATCGCCGGCGCTTTCTTCGGCGGTTGCCCCAACACCACTTACGGCGAATCAGTCGGCTGTGTCGCCATTACCGGTAACGCATCGGTGATAACAATCCTTGCAACTGCAATCATCTGCCTTATCGCTTCATTCTTTGCTCCCTTTGTCACCTTCCTTTCAACCATACCCTCCTGTGTTATGGGCGGCGTATGCATAACCCTCTACGGATTCATCGCTGTTTCGGGTCTTAAAATGATTCAGGGAGTAGACCTCAACAAAAACAGGAATCTCTTTGTTGTGGCCGCCATTCTCATCAGCGGTATCGGCGGTATGACCCTTACAATCGGCAAGGTTACCCTTACCGAAGTTGCCTGTGCGCTTATTCTCGGTATAGTCACAAACCTTGTGCTTTCGAGAAAAAAGGAAGAGGCATAATAACAGTTTGACAATCAATTATTAAAGCCCTCTTGGGCGGATGCACATAAAACAGAATTGATTTTTGCGTGCGAAAAACTTAAACCGCAGAGCTTTGTCAGGTTTGCTTACCATACATAAAGTATGATTTCGCGATTCTTACTTGCTCTGCGGCTTGTTTTTCCCGAAAAACTGCTTCGCACTTCAAAAAAATGAAATCTGCGCATATTTGCAGGTTTTGGCTCTTTGCGGCATTACTGTTTTACGGACACCGACCTTAGTGAGGGGCTTTTTTTAGTGTATTACGAAAGAATTCTAAACTTGTGAAGACGATTCATTATCTGCCGCAGATCCGTTCGCCCCGGTTCTGTTTCCTCTGCCGAAACCGCCCGCTCCTGCGAACTGCGAACCTGAATCACCGTTGCTTATATCATTGAGTTCAACGGTATAATCCTTATCACCGACCGTCACCGTACAGTTTTCACCTAGAACAAGGTCATTACTGCTGAAAACAACGGAATTAAACGATTTAGTACTTGTGAACGAGTAAATTTCGTTGCCATTATTATCTTTTATACTTATGACCGTTCCTGCCTGATTGGTTGTTTCTGTCGTAACGGAAACAGAGCATTGAGATGAAGAACCGGAAAACGTTTCCGCCATTCCGGAAGCGCCAATTGCAATAATTGTTCCGCCGTTCACGGTAACCTCACCGCCGTTCTCACTGCCTGAATCAAGCGCACCGTTACCGTTATTGGTTGAACCTTCAACAATTATATTACCGCCGTTAATATAAAGGTTGCCGTTTGAATCGAGGCCGTCACCTGCTGAATTGATATATACGTTTCCGTCTGAAACAACAAGCTCCGCCATATCTGCGATATCGGAACTGCCGCCGGCATTAATACCGTCATCATCTGCGTTTACTTTTATATTACCGCCTTTGATTTCAATGAGATACGCTTCAATTCCTTCATGTGATTTCGTGATATTGATTTCTCCGCCTGATACCGTCAGGGACTCATCTGCGTGAATTGCGTCATCTGTTGCTTCAACAGAGAGTGAACCGCCCGAAATAATCATTGATCCGTTTGAATGAAGGGCATCATCGGAGGAAGAAAGCTTTATCTCTCCGCCGGATACAGTCAACTGACCGTCACTCTTCAACGCCTTTGAACCTGCAGTACCGGAAGATGAGTTTTCGGCAGTTGCTCCCTTGCTGTCACCGGATTCATATTCTCCGTTTCCTGACCGGAAACCGCTTTTACCGTTCATTTCTCCGCGGCCCTGCCTTAGATTTCCGTCTTCACCGGGCATTTGAGGCAGCCGGCCGTCAACACCCGCAGGCGGAATACCTTCCGGCATCAGGCCGTCGAAGTCTGCAGGCTGCTCTCCCTCAGTCATCCGGGGAATAGATTCTGAATTATCGGAATTTGTTTCGCTTTCGTCAGCTGATACTGTATTTTCATTATTCTGACCGAAACCGAACGGCATATCGCCCATCTTGTCAAACTCCTGAGAAAGCATACGACTTTCGGACGCTCCGCTTCCCGTTGTTATATCGATAACACCGTCCGTAATATTAAGCTCATTTATAGCCTGTATGCCATCGCCGAAGCTGTTGATTTTTATGTTGCCGCCGTTAATGTAAACATTGCCCAATGCCGTATCGGAATCATTTTCGGATTTAATGCCGTCGTTACCGGATTTAACGGTTATACTGCCGCCCTCAACCGTAACCGAGTCATTTGCCTTTATACCGTTATTTACCGCTTCTACGGTGATGTTTCCGGACAAAACCGCTAGATTATCTGCCGAAGCTATTCCGTTGTTGATATATCCGAAGATATTAAGACTGCCATCACCTGAAACGGAAATATCGCTTTTTGAGTAAATTGCCGCTCCCGATGCATCCTTAACTTCATCATTTTCATCAGCCGATATTATTTCTGTTTCCTTTCCGCTTGTTACGCTGTTCTCTGTTCCTTCCTTTAAATATATCTGAACGTGGTCGGCTTTCTCTGCATTTATTGCGTTTCCGCTGCTGTTTGTGATATTTGCTCCGTCAAGAATAAGAGTCACATTACCGTTTGACCCCACATTGATACTGCCTTCTGAAAGTGTACCGGTCAGCGTGTAAGTGCCCGATGCTCCGATTGTTACGGAGTTACCCGAAACGGTAACTCCCGTTGACGCGGCGGTTATGCCGCTGTCGGAAAGCGTGATTGCGTTGCCCGACCCGGACCGGGCTTTTTCCGAAAGCATTCCGGCAACATCTATAAGTTCATTTAATTCCTCAGAATTGTTAATAAACGAAATCGGTGTGCTGCCGAAAGCAGTGCAATAAACTACCGCAGCGGCTATCAGAACAGCCGGTATAATAATCAGCGCTGTTTTCATTTTCTTATTCAAAAATATCACCTCCGATAATTTTTACGGCTATCATTTTTCAAAGTTGTTCCCTTTCCTCTGCAAAGGTACTGACCATAACTCCGAGATTGCCGTTTCTCTGCCTGATTTCATCTATCATTTCTTTTGATACCGTTTCCCCTTCCAGGGTTATTCTATATGTCACATCTATGAGGCTGCCCATATTCGTAGTCTTTATCTTATGTATACCGGCCGTAATATTATTCTTTTTGAATATGTCATCAAAAAGGCCTGCGTAATCGTAATCCTCAGGAATTGTTATTCTAAGCAGTTTCTCTTTTTTTCTGCCGCCGAAGCCGATGCTGACAAGAACTATATTCGCCGCTGCAACAAGCACAAAGAATATTGCCGCAATTCCTATATAACCCATACCTGTGATAACGCCTAAGGTCATATTGATAAATACTGCGCAGATTTCTCTGCCTGTGCCGGCAATACTTCTGAACCTGACAAGAGTGAAACCGCCGGCGACCGCAATAGCAACGCCCAGATTCCCGTTGACCATCATAACAACCATTGCCATTGCCATAGGCAGGAGAGCAAGTGTTATTGAAAGAGAAGCAGAATTTCTGCTTTTATACGAGAAGACGAGGGCTGATAATACGCCGAGCAAAAGCGCACATCCAAGGCAGATAAGCAATCCTGTTGCTGTGATCGGTGTTGTTAAAATGCTGTTTAAAATATTCATAATTAACCTTCCTTTAAATTTGTATTATTGATTAACCGCTTCAATAAGCGGATATGATGCCATATGATTCATATAACAGGCACCTACTTTAGAATACGGAGCCTGAAATATTTTATTTTCGCTCATAATTCTGAGCATATCTTCCGGAATTCCGCCGGCAGCTTTAACTTCCATCAGGATACGCGAGCTGTCACTCATAACCGGGAACATACAATCGTTACCGGGATTTTCAATATCTGTGGTTCTGTACATTATATTTTTGTCTATTGTAATTCTGAAATTCTTATCGGTTTTAAGATACATTGCGTATCTTGAATATGTCAGGTAAACAACCGGTACAGGATTATAACGGGCAACAAAATCAAGAATTTCTTTCTCAATCTGAGTATTGCCGCTGTTTATCGGTTCGCCCCTCATCAGTTTTTTTGCGTCGCTGAACGGAACGCATATTCTCCGTTTGTACCCTACCCCGTCGAGTTTTCTTTTCAGCTCAGCAAATACATACGAAGTATCTTCCGGAATACCGTAACTTCTTATTCTGATTTTTTCTTTGAAATAAGGTCTTTCAATCGATCTCCTGATTAAACAGCAATCCGGAGTATCATAATAAATGTTGCAAATCAGTGAATCCCCGTGTTCATCCTTTACAGTGTTCCTTTCCAGAAAAGGTTTCAGGTATGCGAACTGCTCCTGAGACATCCAGAATTTCTTTTCGATTCTCTCAAATTTAAATGAGGTGCCGTTATTGTTCTTTACGCTCATCATCAACGCTTCCTTCCTCTCTGTTTCCTGTTGACATCCGTAATGATAACGGTCAAATCTTAAATGAACTTTAAGCAAATTCAAATTCACTGTTTGTTAACAAAAAAGCCGCCGCACATGTGCGGCAGCTTACGAACGTAATTACAATATGTATTATTTTTTTAAGAAATCGTATATTCTTTGCTTGAAATCAGGCGCTTCATCATAAACGGCATGTCCGTAGGGAGGGCCGTAAACATATCTTTCACAGCTGAGAGTATCGGCAACATAAAGCAAATCGCCGACGGGAATTATCCTGTCGTTTTTTGCTCCGAGCACGAGCACGGGACAGGAAATACGGCTTAAAAGACGAGTAACATCAAATTTAAAACATGCCGCGGTCTGAACAGAAAAGCGTCTGAAATCCTCATCCGCGGCACCGTCACCCGAACCGATCAGCATATCACCGTATGCTTTCATAGTCTGCTCCGAGTAAATCAGCGATGAAAACCTTTCAGAAAGAGCGTGACCATTCTTCGTTTTACTCAGTTCATTGAAATCTTTCATTAAATTCCGGGTATAGTTTCCGGTTTTTGCGCAGGTTGAACAGAGGACCAATTTATCAACAAGCACACTGTGTTTGATTGCAATATACTGAGCAATCATTCCGCCCATGGAAACGCCCATAAGAGCCACTTTGTCTATGCCGAGCAAACCGATGGCTTTTGCGGTATCATCGGCAGCATCCTCAACGGAATAATCATCAGGCATACTGCTGACACGGTCAAAAAGATAAACGGTAAAATCTTTTGCAAATATGTCATAGGCACTGATAATCGCATCTTCCGAACCGATGACGCTTATCAGCGAAAGACCGGGAAGAATGACCAGAGGTCTTTTGCCTTCGCCGCATTTTATGTATCTCATCTCGAATTCGCCGGTCCGTATTGTTTCGGCCATTCAAATCACTCCGCATCATAATTTAAAAAGCCGCCTAGGGACGGCTTTTATAATCGGATATTTGTATCATTACATTTTGCGGGCGTTTTTCATCTCTTCAGCATAAATCGCCCTTGCATTTACCTCTTCAGAAGGCATATAGGTAGGTATAACCTGCGCTATTGCTTTGCGCACCTCTTCATCCGAATCGGTTTCCACCGCCTTACGGAGAATATCAAGCTTTTGGCTTAACTCGTCCATTGTAATCGGAGTGTCCCGTTCAACAAAGATAAGCTCGTTTTCCGTTTTGTCAAGTTCCTCGGTTTTGACAAGCAGCTCTTCGTAAAGCTTTTCACCCGGGCGCAGACCTGTTTCAACAATTTTTATATCGGTTTCCGGCTCCATACCTGAAAGCTTAATCATATTCTTTGCAAGATCGAGAATCTTGACCGGCTGACCCATATCCAAAACAAACAATTCTCCGTTCTTAGCCATCGCTCCGGAGGTCAATACAAGCTGAGCTGCCTCGGGAATGGTCATAAAGTACCGTATTATGCGTCTGTCGGTAAGAGTGACGGGGCCGCCGATGGCAATTTGTTTTTTGAACAGAGGAATGACTGAGCCCGCCGAACCGAGAACATTGCCGAACCTGGTGGTGCTGAATGTGGTTTTACCGGCATTGGCAGAATATGCCTGAACAATCATCTCACACATTCTCTTGGTGGCGCCCATAATATTTGTTGGATTAACCGCTTTATCCGTGCTGACCATAATGACGCGCTCAGCATTGTATTTGATGCTGAGTTCCACTGTGTTCAGTGTACCGAAAACGTTATTTTCAACAGCTTCTATGCAGTTCTTTTCCATAAGCGGTACATGCTTATGCGCAGCAGCGTTAAGCACTATCTGAGGTCTGTATTCCCTGAATACTCTTTCAAGGCCCTTGTAATTGTAAACGGATACTATTTCAATCAGAATATTCTTCTTTTCGGGGTAAAGAATTCTGAGTTCCTGCTGAATATCATAAGCACCGTTTTCATAAATATCAAGGATAATGAGTTTTTCGGGATCCATTTTCATTATTTGACGGCAAAGCTCCGAACCGATTGAACCGCCGCCTCCCGTAATAAGAACCACCTTATCACGATAATAGGAACGGGTTTTATCATTTATTACATCAAGCGGCTTACGGAAAAGCAACTCCTCAGGCTCAAACTCACGGAGTTTTCTTCTGCCGGCTTCGGCATTCTCAACGCGGGGATTATCATAAACCTTTATTTTGTAACCGGCGTGAGAATAATACTCATACAGTCTTTTCCTTTTCTCATTTTCGCCTGCGGGAAAAGCAAAAATAACTTCCTGAATACCATGGTTATCAAGCTCAACAAGAGTTGCATCACTCTCGGACAATACCGGAAGGTTATGGATTTCCCTGCCGATTTTTTCACTGTCGGTATCAATAAAGCAAACAGGCGTATAAGAGGAAACCGTACTCTGAAGCAAATCTTCGGCAAGGTTTATGCCCAAACTGCCCGCTCCGATAATGGCAACCTTTATTTTCTGGCTGTCGGGAGCGGCAAGAGGTTTGATGGAACCGAGGGTAAAAACTTTAAGCAAAAATCTCAGCAGCGCTCCCATAAACCCGGGCTCATTACCGAATTTATATGCGTATCTGTAAACCATACGCATTCCGAGGGCGATGAGAAGATTAACACAGGCAAGAGAAAGACATCTCGAAAACCTGATGGAGTATTCATTGAAAGTAAAAACCTCAATGAAATAATAAAAAACGAAGGCGATTCCGTCAGAGACAAGGAGTTTAATATATGACTGTATACCGCCGTAACGCCAGACCTGACTGTAAACTTTGAATACAAATCTTGATACAAATGAAAGAATACCGTAAAACAACGATTGTATCATAATGGTTTTTAAACCGAGAGATTCACCGCCGCGGTAAAAGCCGAGAATGAACCAACAAGTGAATGCAAAAACTATTAAATCAAAAAAAACAAGAGTCCAGCGGATACTGCCGGAACTTGATTTTTTAAGTTCATTATTGTTCATCTGATAGCCCTCATTTATAAAACCGGCAAAGAAATCAAAACCAGTATACTGTTTTATTACATACGCGCATAGTATATCATATACTGAACAAAAAAGCAAATAATAAAAAATGCAAATAAAAACGGCTCCGCGACTTGAAGGGCGGGTGTCCATAAAACAGTAATGCCTCAAAAAGCGGACTTTGGCATCTTATGCAGGCATTCCTCCTCAGAATACAGCCAAGTATTCCTCGTCGTCATATCCTGCAAATATGCTCAAATTCCATCTTTTTGAGGTGCGAAGCAGTTTTCTCG
>JAILMJ010000093.1 GCA_024692685.1 Clostridia bacterium | reverse complement strand
GTTTCTTCAAGATTTCCGGTGAAATCTTCACCGAGAAGTATGCTCTTATTTACAACTATTGCACTCAATTCATCCGCCTCCTTTCTCATATACTTTCATTTTTACTTTATCTTTCAGGCGTTTCAGTCTCATAGAGACCGCTGCGGGTGAAATACTCATCATAACGGCAATATCGTTAACTGCGGTTCTGCGCACAAACCGCAAATCGTAAAGCGCTTTTTCATCATCCGAGAGGGTTTTAATCAGCTCCTCTGCCAGCAGGTCATAGTCCGTTTCGTCAACCGCGGCGAGATAACCGGCATCGACCGATGCGATATCCTCGGCATATTCAAGCGGAACATTTCTCTGCTTCGCTTTGGCTTTTTCCTCTTTGCGCCGCCTGACGAAATTATCCGCCGTGCGGTAGAGGAACGCCCTCGGGTTTTCTATTACTTCTCCTGAATTCAGTTTTTGCTGCAGCACCAGGAAGGAATCCTGAACGCAGTCATCTGCGTCTTCCCTCGCGCCGTCAAGCCGGGCGAGGCAGTAATTAAACAGTTTTATTCTGTACTGTGCATAACATTCTTTGAGAATGGCGTTGCAGTCCTTTGTGTTTTTGATAACCTCGCCCCCTTTCTTCGGCATTCGGGATTGTCCCTTCAATAAGTAGTCAGCTTAAATCGCAAATCTAACGGAAAATAATAATTTTTTCTTTTCTACCTTTCATGGTTGTTTCGGGCGGGAGATTTCTTATTTGTATCATTCTCCTGAATTTTTTTCTTGTTTTCTTCGAGCTTTGCAAGAACAAAGGGCTTTTGGCTGTTATTACGGCATTTAAAAACCGCCATGGGATGGTTTTTTATTCTTGCGTATTCTTCGGAGTCGCCGAACAGCAAGTCGGGCAAAAAGTTCCCGCCTGCAAATTCTGACAGGAAGGCTTTTTCATCTGCCGTGAAATCAAGAATACCGTTCAAAAATGTAATACAAGCGCTTTTTGCCTCAGCTGCATCGAAATAGTTCTCTTTGAGGACAGGGAGCAACTCCTTTTTGATGCTCAGCTGGGTTATGGATTCGATATTACTGAAATCCGGATTTTCCGAAACATTTTCAGCTGACAGAGCGGTATAGAAAGCAACGATTTTCCTGAGAATATCTCTGTCGCCGTTCTTTATTGTTGCGCGTTCCGAAATGTTTTTGACATCAAAGAGGTCTCTTGGCGTGCTTCTGTTAATAAGCGCCGTAATTTTTGAGCCGTAAATCTCTATTGGATTCACGCAAAGAACAGTGACCGCTTCATCCGCAAAGCCTGCGGCTACAGTCCTTCTTTCACAGGGAAGTATATGACAGCGGTTCATATAGTTTATTTCAATTTTGATATTGTCATTCATTTCAACGGCATTTCTGTAATTGAACACAAATGAATCAAGTGCGTGAGGACTTTTGGATTTATCGCTCAGCGCATATCCGTTTGCCTGCATATATTTTACAATTCGGGTTGTAATTATTTTCCGTCTTTCAATCATTTCCTCCTTAGAGACATTCTCTGTAAAATCAAGGTCGATATCAACCGAAAGACGGGGAACATCAAATACGGTCAGATTGAGAGCTGTGCCGCCTTTAAGAGCCAGCACGGATGAGAGCAGAGGGTCACTTTCAAAATATCTGAGAACATCAACGAGGCGGCATACTTTTTCATATTCGCTTCTGTTAAAGCCGAGTTCCTTTGCTTTTCGGCTGAGTGTCATTCTGTCAAAAATCATTTATATCTACTCCTTTACCGGTAATTTCACTTAATGGCTGAGATATATATAGATTCCATCTTTTATTAAGTATATTATTCTGCGAATTACGCACAAGCGTATGCTTTGCTTTTGAAATGTGCTTACGGCACTCATCAAAAAACTCAACCGAAAGTCCAAGCTCAGTGTTCATAGACTCAAGAATATACCCGCATTTCTGCCACAAGAACATATTGCCCCTTGAATTCAGGATCTTCATAAGCGACTGTTCATTGAGCGAAGGTATCATTTCAAGACACCGCAGCACTTCTTCAAGTCCGGTCAGCTTTTCAAAATCCTCTATGCTGTCGATTACGGTTTGCTCCAAAGATGTAACTTTGATTTTGTTTTGATTGACTGTTTCATAAAATTGCTTTGCGGCAACCCGATGATAGTAAAATCCGTTATACTCAAAATCTTTGAATCTGCTGTCCGTTGCAATATATATTTCGTTATAGACCTGATTTGCGTAGCCATAATACTCAAATGCAGAATGGTGGGTCAGGTGAGCATCGGGAAAAATGCTGCACCCGATCTGATATTGATTCAAAACCGGCTGTTTTGTTTCAAGGCTTATTACGGCATAAAGGTCTTGGCGGACCCGTTCAATATATCCTTTG
>JAILMJ010000086.1 GCA_024692685.1 Clostridia bacterium | reverse complement strand
TAAATGCTCTGTAATTAAAAACCGCAAAGGCAAATGTGACTGCAAGACTATCCGTAAGGAGCTGATTGAAGACCTGGTCATAGGAAAGACTCTTGTGATGCTCAGAGAACGGAATACCATTGAAGCGATTATTCGGATTGTAATGAAGCTTCAGAAACAGGAAAATACAACTATTCCGATGCTGGAACATCAGCTGAGTGAAACTGAAACGGCAATCAATAATATTATGCTTGCCATTGAACAGGGTGTTCTTACTAAAACCACCAAAGCCCGTCTTGATGAACTTGAGGCAATGAAAGAAGAAATTGAGGTTAAACTGGCAAATGAAAGAATCTCAAAACCGGCTATTACCGAAGATTTTATAAGATTGTTTCTTGAAAGGTTTACAAGCTGTGATTACACAACCATTGAGCAAAAGCGGCAATTGATTATGACATTTATCAATGCAATATATCTTTTTGATGACAAAATAATAATCGCTTACAATTATATGGAAAGACAGGAAACTGTATTGCTGAGTGATTTGAAAGAAACAAGTTTAGTTCCGGTTTCGAGTTTAAGTAATTATGGGGCGCCAACAAAAGAGCAGGTCAATAGACCTGCTCTTTTGTTGTCCACAGAAGCCTCACCTGTGTCATCGCGGTTGCAAAGGCAAGTGCCGCGGCTGTTAACTGTGACACATCCGAAGCGCGTCCGGCGGACGAAGAAGCGAGGATGTGTCAGGAAGAAACAGGGAGTAACGCGTGTGCGGATGCAGAGCGTGACGACCATGTTTCTGACCGATGGAGTTCATATTATTTACAGAATAAATGAAGAGCCATATTAAGAGCAGGTCAAAAGACCTGCTCTTTTGTTGTCCACAGAAGCCTCACCTGTGTCATCGCGGTTGCAAAGGCAAGTGCCGCGGCTGTTAACTGTGACACATCCGAGCACTGCCTTCGGCAGATGAAGGGAGGACGCAGACTCTGATTCATTCGTTTACAAATGATAATTGCGATATCGATTGTTTCGTACAAAAAGCGGGGAACCTCAAGGGCTCCCCGCTGACAGTGTGTTTTATCGTTTATCAGCCGAGTCTGCTGATGATTAAGCTGATAAATCCGCTTACAAAGTTTGTAATATCAATTGCCAATGCCGGGACTTTCTTTACCGCGCCTTCGCCCGCGCTAACCGACTTGATTTCAAAAGGAATTTCCTTTGAAAGTCTGAAGTCTTCGCCGCCGTTTTCGTCATAGAGCACGATATCTTTGATGTCGCTGCCTGCATAGGTAATCTCAAAGCTGTCATAGATGTATTCCATGCACAGGTCGAGATCTTCCTGTGTAAGGTCCGAACCTGCGGCCTTTAAAACCGGCAGAAGCGCACCGGCTTTGTTAGCGGCAACAAGGATATCCTTTATTTCTTTGTCGGTCTTGTCTTTGATGTCATAGCCGGCCCCGGCCATAGCCGCCTGAACTGCCTCTTCGCTTGCACCTGAAGCAGAGGCGAGCAGAGCAACGGCGGATACGGAAAACTTTTCAACCGTGTCGGTAATGCTGTCGGCAATCAGAGCGCCGGTGAAGGGACTGTCCGCAAGTTTGATAATGCTCTTGAAAAGGTCGGTAATCTCTGCAAGCTGATCCTCGGGAATTGAAATTACGTTTTCACCGGTGATATTTTTTGCAATATCATTTGCGTTTATCTTAAAAATCCAGAGATAAGCCGCGAGATCCTTGCCATCGTAAAAAACGTCTGCCGAAAGAAAGCTGAATTTCACGTGAGCGCTTGCGTTGATATCAAGAGCATCCTTGTCGTTGAGCTTTGCCGAAATGGCAATGTCGCTCACATTCAGCGGATCCTGATTGATATCGCCGATTTTTATGCTCAGGGCCTTTTCAGAGGCGAATTTTTTGAAGAATGCGCCGGTTTTGGTTTCGTTAAAGCTTACCGCACCTGCCGAAAATGCCATAAGGAATATTATTGAGAGTGTAAGAACGAATGAAATTGATTTTAATGCTGCTTTTTTCATAATGCATACCTCCTTGATTTAATTATAATTCCGAATTCTCTTTATGTCAACAGCCGCGTAAAGGACCTATTCACTTTATATCGCGATTTTTTGCGTTACGCATATACTATCAGCGCGATGATATCAACGGTTTCATCTGTATGGTTTGCTATTGAATGAGCTGTTTCCGCAGGGCATATAAGCACATCGCCGGGTTTTGCCTCAACCGGGGTTCCGCCGTCGTTGTATGTCGGGCAGCCGCGCTCCACAACGAATATTTCGCTGTCTCCCTCGTGAACATGCTCTCCTATTGAGCAGCCCGGTTCGAGTGTTATTCTCGCAAAAAGGCGACCCTTTCCGAGGAGTTCCTCTTTGCCGACGAAGTTGGTTATTTTTACCGTTCCGTCGCCGCCGCGCATATTTACTCTGTCTTCTCTTATGCAGTCATTAGATTTTATTACCATATTATCATCTCCGTTATTAATGTTTTATATTATTCTATCATCTCCGTCAGCCTATTTCAATTGAAA
>JAILMJ010000009.1 GCA_024692685.1 Clostridia bacterium | reverse complement strand
TTGTGCACATTAAAACCGAATTCCCGGTTTTTTCTTCATTCTCGTCAATTTCGTCAGAAATAACAATCCAATAAAGCGGGTCATATCTGAACCAATAAACCTCGTTCAACATAAAGTTATTTGCATATTGAGTTGAATTGCCGGCATCACGCTCGTTATATGTTAAGGTTGGTCTGTATTGATGAAGAATTACGCCTCTGTAATCGTTTGTACCGTCATTGTCGATATCAATATCAGCATATTCCATATAGTCAGAAGAGACCGCTGTTCCTTCCTCGCCTGTTCCGGAATAATAATTATATGATGTCCAGTCATCCTGCTGAACCGTGTTATTGAGAGTTGCAATTAAATCTATATCAGTCACTTGACTTTGCGGATACGAACCAAAAGGCATACCGATTGAGCCGTTTATAGTTAAATCTCCAATCGGCATTACATATGGCACATCCGGCTGCCAACCGCTGAAATATTGCCCTTCAGGAACTTCCGGTTCATCAATAGGAACAATTACTTCGCCGGCTCTATGCGTTTCCTGTGCATATATTTTACCATTTAACCTGTATGTTAAAGTGTATTCAGTCGTGGAATCAAGTGCGCTTAGTTTCATTGTTATTGCGGGTCTTATACCATAAGATGCATCGTATGCTTTGACGGGATCAGAACCACTGATACATACTGTATCAGTAAGCTGTAAAAGTTTACTATATGCCGTTCTTGTAAGACAATAGTTTTTATTGTCGGTATTTTGTATATTAACGTTAGTAAAACGATCAACATAGCCACAAAAACCTTGAATCGCACAATATTTAGATACATAAGGAATATTTGCATCAGCTATTTGTTCTTTAGAAAGCAAGAAAACATAGTCGTTAAATGTTTCAGTTGCAAATCCCATATTTATAGGTAAAGATTTAGGATTGTCAACTTCAGAAAGCGTTAAAAATGTTTTTTCCGTAAAGGTAAAAGCAGTATTGCGAAAATCATTGTTAAGCCAGATACGGATATCGCTGTTTTTATAATCTGAAACATAGCTTCCGTCTATATCTATTTTGGAATCATCAGAAGACATTGTATTATTAAATGCTTGAGCATCAATAATCGTATCACAAACGCAAAGTCCTGTTTCCTGATCTATCACCGTCCAATAAAGAGGGTCATAGCTGAACCAGTAAACCTTTTCGAGATTACGATAACCATTGCTCTCTTGCCTATTATAAGTATGAGCTTCATATGTTTTATATGGCCTGAAGTTGTGCATTACAACTCCGCGATAGTCATTTCTTCCATCACCATCAATATCCAGATCGACATATTCCATGTAATCAGAAGCAACCATTGAACCAGATACACCTGTTCCGCTATAGTAATTATATGAAATCCAGTCACCATCATTTACCTTAGAGTTCAATAATTCGATTGTCTCTTCATCGGTGACTTCGCTCTGCGGATATGAACCGAACTGAAGCCCGTATCCACCACGAATGGTAACATTATATGCAGGCATGATTTTCGGAGTTGCAGTTGTCCAACCTGCAAATGTCATATTGTCTCTTTCGGGCGGAGTTGGTGCCGGTTCGACAGATGCTCCATAATTATATGTGGTTGTTTGATAGACTTCTCCACTTAGAATATAAGTTAATGTGTAAGATTTAACTTGCCAGACAGCATAAAGCGTTGCTCCCGCATTGTCGGTATATGTTCCCGCATACGGGTATGTTGCTGTTGTTGCTGTAGAGCTTTTTGACCAACCAAGAAAAGTATATCCGGTTCTTGTAGGAATTTGGTTGCTTAGTTTCAAATCAACACCATAAGTTTTTGTTTGACTTGAAGGTGCACCGGTACCACCATTAGCATTGTACGAAACCGTATAGGTGTGCGGCTCCCAAATTGCATACAGAGTAGAATCATCATTATAAGTAAACTGACCGCCCGGCATATAAGAAGCTCCTCCTCCGTTCGGCCAAGCATCCCAGTGATTAAAGGTGTAACCTGTTCTCGTCGGTTTTGTGCTACTCAATGTAAGAGTTTTTCCGTGAATTTTTGTTTGATTTGATGGTGCGCCACTGCCGCCGTTAGCGTCAAATCTTACCGTATATGTTTTTGTAATAGTTCTGTATCTGTAATAAGTAACATCACGATATTCATCTTGGCTTCCCACCAGAAAAACTATCTGATTTCTACCTTGTTCCTGACCGCTTTGGTCTGCACGAAGAGCATAGCCGGTTTTATTGCCGGAGTTTTTGCAATAGTCCATATAAGCTGTGCTTCCCGGTAACTGGCCGTTAGCTTTTGATAAAATCTGACCGGGTGTAACATTCATATAATATCCGGCAGGATACGCTTGAACATTTTTAGTATATGAGTATACCGAATAATACCACCAATTGTTTGGATTGCTACTGTCATGCACATAAAAATGCCAGTTTCCTCCGGTGTTGCTATATTCATATGCATCTGCTGCTGAAGCTCCGGCATGCCAGGTGCAATAATAATCGTAATCATATCGGGTTCGCCAGTACTCACTGACCGTTTTTGTCTGTACCTCTCTTGAGTCGGTTGCCGAAACTGCAGTTGTTGACCATTCGCTCCAATCGGAGTAAATAACTGACTGTGCTTTAGCCGGAGTTTCAAATAAAACCCCAGCCAACACAACGCCGAGCATTATAACAATACATAACGATAACGCAAATGATTTTTTAAAACCTCTGCCCATAATCCAAACCTCCGCAATTCATAGCCTTCCGTTTTTAAAAAAACATAAAAATACATAATAATTATATACATATATTCATATTAAAGTCAACACGTATCTTTATACGGTTTTGTTTTATTTCAACGACTTCCGGCGGATACTGCAAATACTAAAAAAGCAAACAAAAAAACATAACCTGACCGAAAAAAACGATCGGGTTATAATAGTATAATCCGGTGTTTTACAAATGTTTTTTGGGGGCGAGTTACGCGGAAAACTGTTTAGTATTAAAGAAAATCATCGGTTAACGAATCTGTAATTGAAGAACCGGTGAGTGTGTGATAGAATAATTAAAACAGCTTGAATTACATTATGCCGAAAAACTAACGGTTAACACAGGCATAAGGATAACTGCAGAATCTTAAGCGCGGTTAGATTTTGTTATTACGGCAGTAAAGGAGAGAAAAATGGACGAAAAAATAAAAGATGAGAAGTTGCTGTTTGATCCTGTTTTTGACCGCAAGCCGCCCGAAGGCAGGGAGGACAGCGAAAAAGGCGGTTTTTTCGGAAAATCCTCAACAAAAAAAACAATATTTATCATTTTTCTCATTATACAATAAGCTTTTCGCTGATTCTCAGTTTCAAATCCTTAAGCAAGAAGAAATACAGCTATCAGGCAGCGGAAAACGGTTATTGCCTGAGCGAATTCAACGGCGATAAAAAAAAACAACGGAGGAAGTTTAAGCAGCTTAAACCAAGCGGCATAAAATGTACGGATAATATAACTCACCAAAAAAAGCAAGTCGGAAGACTTGCTTTTTTGCTTAGTTTATTTCAGATTAAGATTATTTTATTATTTTCAGAATTTCTCCGGGGTCGTCTATTATGTAATCCGCTTTGTTTTCTTCAAGGACTTTTCTGTCCCTGAAGCCCCAGGTTACACCTATGACAGGCAGGTTTGCATTTTTTGCGGTTGCGCAGTCAACTTCCGAATCACCTATGTAAACCGATTCTGACCTCGCTGAGCCGAGCATATCTATTGCCCGCCAAACCCCGTCCGGCGCGGGCTTCTGCGGCAGTGAGTCAACCTGACCGATTATGATGTCTATCGTATCGCCGAAGAATCCTCTGACGATATCAGTTGCCGCTTCCTGCATTTTGTTGGTTACTACAGCAAGCCTGACTCCTGCGTTTTTCAGCTCGCTTACCGCCTGCTTAATACCGGGGTAGGGGGCAGTTTTATCCATTGAATGCGCGGTGTAGTGCTTTTTGAAAGCGGCGAGGCATTTTCCCCGTATTTCTTCGCTTGTATTCTCAGGCAAACTGAGATTAACAAGGCGGGCAACTCCGTTGCCTACAAAGCGATTAACCTCTTCAACCGTTCTCTCCGGGAAGCCGTATTCTCTCATTGCAAAGTTTACGCTGTCCATGAGGTCTTCAAGGGTATTTATGAGTGTACCGTCGAGGTCGAAAATTACAGTATTGTATTTCATATGTTTTACCTGATTAAGAGCGGGCATTGCTTGCCCGCTCTTAATGCTTTTATATCAGTCCTTGAGTATTTCTTTTGCGCTTGCGGCGATGCCGGCAAGGTTCTGGAGATTTGAGGGGATAATGAGTTTTGTCGACTGACCGTCTGCTGCCTTCTCAAATGCTTCAAGACCTTTAAGATTCAGATAGCCTTCGCCGGGTGCAGCTTCATTGATGAGATTGATTGCTTTTGCACGGGCTTCTTCAACCTTGATGATGGCCTGTGCTTCACCGTCGGCCTTGCGGATTTTGGATTCTTTTTCTGCCTCGGCATTGAGAATTGCGCTCTCTTTGTCAGCCTCAGCTCTGAGAATCTGGCTTTCCTTCTGACCTTCAGCTATAAGAATCTGGCTTGCCTTTTCACCTTCCGCGCGGAGAATCGCTTCACGGCGTTCACGTTCGGCTTTCATCTGCTTCTCCATGGCGTCCTGGATTTCTCTGGGAGGAAGGATGTTCTTAAGTTCAACTCTCGTAACTTTGATACCCCAGGGGTCTGTTGCCTCATCGAGAATACCTCTGATTTTTGCGTTGATTGTATCACGTGAGGTCAGGGTGTGGTCAAGTTCCATATCACCGATTATGTTACGCAGAGTGGTTGCAGCGAGGTTTTCGATAGCCATTATCGGCTTCTCAACACCGTATGCAAAAAGCTTGGGGTCGGTTATCTGGAAGAATACGATGGTATCAATCTGCATTGTAACGTTATCCTTTGTGATAACCGGCTGGGGAGGAAAGTCAACAACCTGCTCCTTGAGGGAAACCTGTTTGGCTATTCTCTCAATGAACGGAATTTTTACATGAATACCGGTGTCCCAGGTTGTGCTGTAAGTGCCGAGTCTTTCAATAACGAATGCCTTTGACTGGGGAACAATTTTGATATTTGCGATTACAAATGCGGCAATAACTACGATGAGTATGCCCAAAACAACGAATCCTGTCATAATTCAAATCTCCTTTACAATTACTTTTACGCCTTCGATTTTTTCTATGGTTACTGTTTTGCCTTCTTCTATGACCGAGTCATCAGAAGACCTGGCAGTCCACAGTATTCCGTTAACCTTGACAGCTCCTGTTGCCTGAATGTTGTCTATCGTTTCCGTGACAACCGCTGTTTTGCCTATGCAGTTATCTGCATTCAGCCGGCTTTGCTTTTTATCGGTTATCTTTTTTACAAGCGGTCTTGTCACCAGGAGAGCGACAACGGAGACTGCTATGAAGATAACAAATTGAAGCCACAATTTGCCGTGTAATGCGGCTGTAACCAGAGCGGCAAGTGCGCCGGCTGCAAACCAGATTGTAACAAGCTGTGCAGTTGCGCTCTCTATTACGAGAAAGCCGATCAGGATGACTGCCCAGATTACTATGTTGGTTACGTAAGTCATTGTTCATCCCTCCTTTGTGCCCATAATACCATTAAAAATTGAAAAAATAAACATCTTCAGGAGCAAAATAGCACCTGTATTTTTTCTCTTGCGGAGAATTAACCCGAGAATCAGTCGTTTCCTCCGAAAACATCAGATTCAATGTAGTCAACATTCATCAGCTTGCATTTTTCAAAATCTTCTCTTTCGTTGACCGTCCATAAAGCAACTTCAAGGCCGTGCTCATGGAAGCGGTCAATGATTCCTTTGTTTACCGCTCCGAAATATATATCCAATGAAATATTATATTTAAAGCAAAAATCATAATCCAATTGTTCGTCCCCGAGAGTGAGCATCAGAGGAATATCGGGGTATAGTTTTCTCGATTTCTTCAGGTTTTCGTGGCTGAATGACTGCAGGATGAATTTTGAAAGGTCATATACCCTGTCAGCCGTTGCATAAACCTCAGCTACCTTTTCATCCGGAAAGTCGCCCTTTAATTCAAGGAAACAAACCATATTGTTGTCCCTCATGATTTCAAGGTAACGTTCAAAGGTGCAAAGATAAACCTCATCGTTGTTTCTCTTGTTGCGAAGCGGACGGGAAACAAGATCTTTATAATCGGTATCGGCTACAATAAGTTCCGTTCCGTCGTTGATGATGACCTCCTCGTTATGGCTGCAAATCAGCATGCCGTCCTTTGTTATTCTTATATCGGTTTCACAGCCGCCGGAGCCGTGTTCCGCTGCTTTTATGAAAGCCTGTTCCGTATTTTCGTGGTATTTACTGCTGTAACCTCTGTGGCCTATCATACAGATGTTGTAGTCGGCTGCTTTCATTTGTTACACCTCAATATATTTTCACAAATCTTTTGATTATCACGGCTGCATTTTTTGCGGCAGCGGGAAGAAATTCATTATAATCCATATGCGAAGAACCGTCCGCGCAGTCGCTGACCGCTCTGACAACGCCGAAAGGCACCCCTGCCGAGTAGCAAACCTGAGCGATGGAGGCCCCCTCCATTTCGCACACATTTGCCTTGAATGTGTCTGCAATAAAAGCCTTAGTTCTGTCATCGGCAACAAACTGATCTCCGGTTGCGATTCTTCCTCTTACCGCTCTGACATCACCCGCGCTTTTGAGCAGGGTTTCTGTAACCTTTCTGTCGGTCGGTATATAAACAAGATTCAGCCCCGAAATGAGTCCGCGCTCGTCTCCGATGGGGGAGGTGTCCATATCATGCTGGCAAAGGTCGTCTGCTATAAGCACATCACCTATATTGAGTGAAGGGTCAAGGCTTCCTCCGACTCCCGTATTTATAATACAATCGGGAGAATATTCAAGAATCATTGTCTGGGCGCAAATTGCCGCGGCAACTTTTCCTATGCCGCAAACGGCGGCAACGGTGTCAACTCCGTTGAGCTTGCCGCTTATAAATCTTATTAGACCTATTTTTCTTTCCTGCTTTTCCTCAAGCGCCGCTTCGATTATTTCTACTTCAATTTTCATTGCGCCTATGATACCTATCATGATTCTGCCTCCTTTAATTTATTATATCATAGACAGCAGTTTTGTTCAATAAACATATAAAAAATAATCTCAGTTACCGTGAAACATATTCCCGGCGCCTGTAACATCAGGCGGAGAATTGCGCCTCTGTTCATTTTGGGAACAAATAATTGCAAAATATTGCATAAAACTGATAAATTATGCAAAAATTACAATAAATATCAAAAATATGTGAATAAATATACAGTTTTAATATTGACTTGATATAAAAAGAAGTGTAATATATAATAAAATGCATTATATTTCCTTTTACTACGGAGATGAGATTTATTGACTAAAGTATTCATAGACGGCAGTGCCGGCACAACAGGATTGAGAATCCGTGAAAGACTTGCCTTGAGAGCAGACATCACGCTTATTGAAATTCCCGATGAATTCAGAAAAGACAGCGACCGGAGAAAAGAAGCCCTGAACAGCGCCGACATAGCTTTTCTGTGTCTTCCCGACGCTGCGGCAAAAGAGGCTGTTTCACTTATTGAAAACAGCGGTACTGCGGTTATTGATACATCAACCGCTCACAGGGTTGACAGCGGGTGGACGTATGGCTTTCCCGAGCTCTCCGGCCAGAGAGAAAAAATAAGGTCATCAAAGCGCATAGCCAATCCGGGATGCCACGCGAGCGGATTTATCGCTCTTGTCGCGCCTCTTGTGCAAGCGGGTATAATATTGCCGGATGAAGACCTTTCCGCCTTTTCTCTGACGGGTTACTCAGGCGGCGGCAAAAAAATGATAGCGGATTATGAGGCGGACGGAAGAGATGTTTTGCTTGATTCTCCCGGTATGTACGGTCTCAACCAGGTTCATAAACATTTGCCTGAAATGGTAAAGTATACCGGCCTTTCATCGGCTCCTGTTTTTTGCCCGGTAGTGGCTCCTTATTATTCCGGTATGGAAGTTATTGTTCCTCTTCACTGTGCGGACATTGAAGAAATCGGAAAGGTATATGAGTTTTACTACGGAGAAGGCCTTGTCCGATATAACGGTACGGCAGACAGCGGTTTTATTTATGCCAACAAATTCAGCGGCCGTGACGATATGGAGATTACCGTTTGCGGAAAGGACGAAAGAACTCTGCTCGTTTCGTGCTTTGACAATCTCGGCAAGGGCGCGTCCGGAGCCGCAATTCAGAATATGAATATACTCATGGGCCTGGATGAAAAGACAGGGCTCACCTTTTAACGGAGGATATACTGTATGAGAACAATAAACGGCGGTGTTTGTGCTGCAAAAGGCTTTAAGGCGGGCGGCGTTCACTGCGGAATACGCAAAAATCAGACTAAAAAAGATCTTTCGATTATTCTCAGCGAAGTGCCCGCATCTGCTGCGGCGGTTTATACAACCAATCTTGTCAAGGGCGCTCCGTTGGTCGTAACCAAAGAGCACCTTCATAACGGAACGGCGCAGGCGGTTATATGCAACAGCGGCAATGCAAATACCTGCAACGCAAACGGAATTGAAATTGCCGAAAAGATGAGCGATTTGCTTGCAGACGGTCTCGGCATTAAGGCCGATGATGTGATAGTTGCTTCCACCGGAGTTATCGGTCAGCCTCTTGACATCGCTCCTATTGAAGCGGCAGTGCCTTCACTCATAAAATCAATGACATCTGACGGCAGCGCAGACGCCGCGGAAGGTATAATGACAACCGACACAAAGAAAAAAGAAGTTGCGGTTGAATTTGAAATCGGCGGCAAGGTTTGCAGAATAGGCGGCATTGCCAAGGGAAGCGGAATGATTCATCCCAATATGGCAACGATGCTCGTGTTCATAACCACCGATGTTGCGATTTCATCTTCTCTTCTCGCAAAGGCTCTTTCGGGCGATATTGCCGATACTTTCAATATGATCAGCATAGACGGCGACACCTCAACCAATGATATGGTTACCGTGCTTGCCAACGGTATGGCATGCAATGAAACAATCACAAACGAGAACGAGGACTTTGCCTGCTTTATGAAAGCGCTCAATACGGTTAACGTGGCGCTTTGCAGAATGATAGCCGCCGACGGCGAGGGCGCAACAAAACTGCTCGAATGCAGGGTGAGCGGAGCCGCGGACATTCAAACAGCAAAAACAGTTGCGAAAAGCGTCATTTGTTCAAGCCTTCTTAAAGCCGCAATGTTCGGTGCGGACGCTAACTGGGGCAGAGTGCTTTGTGCAATAGGTTACAGCGGAGCAGATACAGATGTCAATAAGATAGATGTTTTGTTCAGAAGCCTCAAAGGAGAGATACTTGTATGCAAAGACGGCGCCGGTGTTAATTTCAGCGAGGAGAAAGCAAAGGAAATCCTTTCCGAGGATGAAATTGAGATTCTCGTGTGCCTCAACAGCGGCGATGCCCGGTCAACGGCGTGGGGCTGCGATCTGACTTATGACTATGTAAAAATCAACGGAGATTACAGGACTTAAGCGGAGGATAATTATGGATTCTTCATTCACAAATGCGGAAAGGGCAGAGGTCCTTACCCAGGCCCTTCCATATATAAAAAGGTATAACGGTAAGATAGTTGTCATAAAATACGGTGGAAACGCTATGGTCGACCCGAAACTCAAAGCTCAGGTTATGGAGGATATAGTCCTTCTCTGGCTCATTGGAGTCAGGGTTGTGCTTGTTCACGGCGGCGGCCCCGAAATAAACGACCTTATGAAACGTCTCGGTAAAAAGAGCGAGTTTGTTGACGGCCTGAGAGTTACGGATGAGGAGACCGTTGACATAGTTCAGATGGTCCTTGCCGGTAAAGTCAATAAAACCCTTGTCAATCTTATCGAGATGAACGGAGCGAAGGCAATAGGTCTTTCGGGTATGGACGGCAGGCTCATCGAAGCAAAAACCAAGGATGAAAGGCTCGGTTATGTCGGCGAGATAACCCGGATTAACATAAAACCTGTTACCGATCTTCTCGAAAGGGGCTATATTCCCGTTATCTCAACTCTTGCCTGTGATAAAAAAGGAAACACATACAATATAAACGGCGACACTGCGGCAGCCTATGTTGCAGGTGCACTGGGAGCCGAAAGACTTATTATGATGACGGATATCGACGGCATTCTGCGTGACAGGGAAGATCCCTCATCTCTTATACCGGAGATTACGATTGAGCAGGCAAAAAGTCTTTACGATGAGGGTATTATATCGGGAGGTATGATTCCCAAGGTTGACTGCTGCATAGAAGCAATAAACAGGGGAGTAAAAAACGTAGTCATCATGGACGGCAGAGTTCCTCACTCAATTCTTATGGAACTGCTCACCAATGAAGGCGCCGGCACAATGGTTACCGGAGGAGAAAAATGAGTATAAAAAACATTGACGATTTATATATAATGGGGACTTACAAAAGGTTTCCCGTTGAAATAGTTTCCGGCAAGGGCTCAAAGGTAGTTGACACCGCCGGAAAAGAATATATTGATATGGGTTCGGGTATAGGCGTAACCTCTTTCGGAATAGCCGATGACGAGTGGCAGAAGGCAATTATCTCACAGATCGGCAAAGTCCAGCATATGTCAAATCTCTACTATACAGAGCCCTGTGCCCTTCTTGCCGAAAAACTCTGTCAGATGACGGGAATGAAAAAAGTATTCTTTTCAAATTCCGGCGCAGAGGCAAATGAATGCGCCATCAAAGCGGCAAGAAAATACGGCTGTGAGAAACACGGAGAAGATTATTATACGGTTGTGACTCTCAACAACAGTTTCCACGGCAGGACAATAACCACACTTGCCGCCACAGGTCAGGAGCACTATCACGAGTTGTTCAGGCCTCTCACTCCCGGCTTCGTTTCCGCCGATGCGGACGATGCCGCAGCTCTTATAAAGACGGCTCTTGATGTAAAAGCCGCCGCTGTTATGATAGAGTGTATCCAGGGAGAGGGCGGAGTTGTTCCTCTCAAGAAGGACTTTGTTACTGAAGTTGCGGCTTTCTGCAAAGAAAACGATGTTCTTCTCATTGTCGACGAGGTCCAGACCGGAAACGGCAGAAGCGGTAAACTGTATTCGTATATGAATTACGGAGTAACTCCCGATATTGTCACTACAGCTAAAGGTCTTGCGGGCGGTTTGCCGATAGGGGCAACTCTTTTCGGCGAGAAAGTTCAGTCCGTTTACGGTTACGGAGACCACGGCTCAACCTTCGGGGGCAACCCCGTATGCGCTTGTGCGGCGCTGAGCATCCTTTCAAGGATAGATGACAATCTGCTTGAAGACGTGAAGAAGAAGAGCCAATATGTCTTTGATGAGTTTAAAAATGCCGAAGGGGTTGAGGCTGTCAGCGGTATGGGCCTTATGATAGGCATAAAAACGACCGCGCCTGCTGCTCAGGTTGTTGCAAAGTGCATGGAAAACGGTGTGCTCTGTCTTACAGCCAAAGATAAGGTAAGACTGCTTCCTGCTCTGAACATCCCGTCTGAAGTGCTTGCAAAGGCGGTTGATATCATAAAAACGGCTTGTGCGGAGGTAGCGCAAAATGAGTCTTAAAAACAGAAACTTTCTGAAATTGCTGGACTTTACTCCCGAAGAGATAAATGAATTTCTGGACCTTGCGGCAGACCTGAAATATAAGAAAAAGAACGGAATTCCGCACAGGCTCTGTGAAGGAAAAAACATTGCCCTGATATTTGAAAAAACCAGCACAAGGACCCGCTGTTCCTTCGAGGTGGCAGCCGCCGATCTCGGTATTCATCCTGTTTACCTCGATCCGAAAAGTTCCCAAATAGGGAAAAAGGAAAGCATTGCGGACACGGCAAGAGTTCTGGGCAGAATGTTTGACGGCATAGAATACAGGGGCTTCGAACAGGAAACAGTCGAGAAACTTGCCGAGTATTCGGGCGTCAGGGTTTGGAACGGACTTACAAATGAATTTCATCCTACCCAGATTCTTGCGGATTTTCTGACAATAAAAGAACATTTCGGCAAACTGCAAGGTATCAAACTGGTCTATATGGGCGATGCGAGATACAATATGGGCAATTCGCTTATGGTAGGCTGCGCAAAGATGGGTATGCATTTCGTGGCATGCGCGCCAAAGGCATATTTCCCCGACGCCGCTTTAATTGAGAAATGCAAGGCGGTGGCGGAGCAGACCGGTGCAGTGCTCGAATTCAATGAAGACCCTGCATCTGCCGTAAAGGAGGCGGATGTGATTTACACCGATGTCTGGGTTTCTATGGGTGAACCCGATGAGGTGTGGAAAGAAAGAATAGAGGCCCTTCAGCCTTATCAGGTAAATTCCCGGCTTATGAAGCTTGCCGGGCCTCAATGTAAGTTTATGCATTGTCTTCCCGCTTATCACGACCTTAATACTCTTGTGGGCAGAGATGTATATGAAAAATTCGGGCTTGACGGCCTTGAAGTAACGGATGAAGTTTTTGAGAGTGAAAACTCCATAGTTT
Source organism: Clostridia bacterium (assembly GCA_024692685.1). Classification (GTDB taxonomy): domain Bacteria; phylum Bacillota; class Clostridia; order Oscillospirales; family Acutalibacteraceae; genus CAG-177. The sequence continues at coordinate 32,654 of JAILMJ010000009.1, read as the reverse complement.
TTGACGAAGCGGAAAACAGAATGCATACAATCAAAGCCGTTATCGCGGCAACACTGTAAATAACGGAGCGGACAGCCTGATTTCAGGCTGTCCGCTTATCTCATTCATTTATTACTATTGATATTTCGCCCGATGTAAGTACGTGTTCATTGCCTTCATCATCTGTTAAAGTCAGGTTGCAGTTTTCGTTTATACCCGTCACCTTTGCCCGATGTTTTACTCCTTCGATTATAAATGTTACGGTTTTACCTTTGATAAACAAAGCCGCTTCATACTGCCTGAGAATTCTGTCTCTGTCCGGATTTTCGTTGCAGGCAAGTATTTTCCAGGCAATCAGCTCCGCCAACTCCTGTGCGGGGATATCCTTGCCCAGACTCCCGGCCGGGCCTGCCTCCTCCGGAAAAGATACGGTTGTCAGGTTAATCCCTATACCTATTGAGGTATAGACCTCTGAATTGACACTGAACCTTTCGGTCAGTATCCCGCAAATTTTTTTGCCGTCAAGGTAGATATCGTTTACCCATTTTATCCGGCAGCCGTATGCTCCGTATTCTCTCAGTGCCTCGCAAACACAGACTGCGGCACAGGGAGTGATGAGACCGAAGTTTTCGTTTGCCTTAAACAGAACCGTCATATACAGTCCGGTATTGGCAGGGGAATAGAAGCTTTTTCCGTTTCGTCCTCTGCCTTTTGTTTGTTCAGCGGCGGTTATGAGAGCTGGCAGGGCGAGTTTCCCGGCCGTATTTCTGGCATAATTGTTTGTTGAATCTATCGAGTCAAAATGAATCTTGTTTATTTTCATATCTATCCTCCGTTTTCGATTATACTATATGAAATGCCGTCAGTCAAATCACAGCTGAAAAAATGAAGATATTGTGTTATTTTTACAATTTACGCCTTGACTATACACAATATGTTGTGGTATTATATTCAGGCAAACGCAAATAGTAGTGCTTTGGAGGCGGTTATTTGAATATTCAGGGCTTACAAAAACTGACCCTTCTTGATTTTCCCGGGAAGATGGCGTGCACCGTATTTACAGGCGGCTGTAATTTAAGATGTCCGTTTTGCCACAATTCGCCTCTGGTTATAAACCCGCCTGCCGAATCTGCGTATTCATTTGAAGATATAGAGTCTCTTCTCAAAAAGAGAAAGGGGATACTTGACGGTGTTGCTATCACGGGCGGTGAGCCGCTCGTTCAGCCGGATATTGAGGACTTTATTTCCGCAATCAAAAATATGGGTTTTGCGGTTAAACTTGATACAAACGGCACCTATCCCGCCAAGCTTTTAAAACTTATCGGGGACGGTCTTCTGGATTATGTAGCTATGGATGTCAAGTCGTCACCCGCGGGTTATCCGCAATGCGTTGGTATTAAAGACTACAGGACAGACAAGATAAACGAAAGTATGGAGATTCTAAAAGCGGACAAGGTCGATTATGAATTCAGGACCACCGTAGCAAAAGGTCTTCACACTGCGGAAGATATGGAAGAACTCGGTAAATGGCTTAAAGGAGCAAAGAGGCATTTCATTCAGGCCTTCAAAGATTCCGGCGATCTTATCGGTTTCGGTCTTGCAGAATTTTCAAAAGCGGAGCTGATTGAAATGAGAGACATCATCCGCAAATATGTTCCCGAGTGTGAAGTAAGGGGATTGTAAGAACTGTTCTTTGATGCGTTTCCGCAAGTTATCCGTATTTTGAAACCGTGTTTTGTACAGTTTTAACAATTTTAACGTTCAACCACAATATATAGTGATTTGCACTTGACTTTATATCAAGATTTTGTTATTATTCATTCGTTCGAAATTTGGGAGGTATTTATAATATGTATAGAGTAAAGAAGAGAGACGGAAGCATTGCAGAATTCAATGTTGCCAAGATTTCGGAGGCAATAAAAAAGGCCTTCGACGCCCAGGAAAAGCAGTATGTTCCCTCAACGATTGATTTTCTTGCCCTCAAAGTCACAGCGGATTTTGAGCCTAAAATCAAAGATGAACTTATTGACGTTGAGGATATTCAGGACAGTGTTGAGTCCGTTCTTATACAGGCGGGCTTTGCGGATATAGCCAAGTGCTATATCCTTTACAGGAGACAGAGAGAGAAACTCCGCAATCTCAAATCAACCATCCTTGACTATAAGGAACTTGTCAACAGTTATGTCAATGTTACCGACTGGAGAGTTAAGGAGAATTCAACCGTAACGTATTCGGTAGGCGGTCTTATTCTTTCAAATTCCGGCGCCATTACCGCCAATTACTGGCTGAGTGAGATTTATGATGATGAGATAGCAAATGCTCATAAAAACGCAGATATCCATCTTCACGACCTCTCGATGCTCACCGGCTACTGTGCGGGTTGGTCTCTCAAGCAGCTTATCCAGGAGGGTCTCGGCGGAGTCACAGGTAAGATTACATCTGCTCCCGCAAAGCATCTTGCAACCCTCTGCAACCAGATGGTCAATTTCCTCGGCATCATGCAGAACGAGTGGGCAGGCGCGCAGGCGTTCTCATCATTTGACACTTACCTTGCCCCCTTTGTCAAGACAGATAACCTCGATTATGATTCGGTTAAGAAGTGCATTGAGTCATTCATTTACGGTGTTAATACTCCTTCGCGCTGGGGTACTCAGGCGCCGTTCTCAAACATCACCCTTGACTGGACCGTTCCCGCAGACCTTGCTGAGCAGAACTGTATAGTCGGCGGCAAAGAAATGCCGTTCAAATACAAGGACTGCAAGAAGGAAATGGATATGATAAACAAGGCCTTCATCGAGATAATGATAGAGGGCGATGCCAACGGCAGAGGTTTCCAGTATCCTATCCCCACTTACTCAATCACAAGAGAATTTGACTGGTCTGAAACCGAGAACAATAAGCTTCTCTTCGAGATGACCTCAAAATACGGCACACCTTATTTCTCAAACTATGTCAACAGCGATATGGAGCCGAGCGATATCCGCTCAATGTGCTGCAGACTCCGTCTTGACCTGCGCGAGCTGCGCAAAAAGAGCGGCGGCTTCTTCGGCAGCGGCGAAAGCACCGGTTCGGTAGGTGTTGTCACAATCAACCTTCCCCGTATTGCATATCTTGCCGAGAACGAAAAAGATTTCTACAAGCGTCTTGATAAGATGATGGATATCTCCGCGCGTTCTCTCTCAATCAAGAGAAAGATAATAACAAAACTCCTTGAAGAGGGACTTTATCCTTACACCAAGCGTTATCTCGGTACTTTTGAGAATCACTTCTCAACAATCGGTCTTGTAGGTATGAACGAAGTCGGTCTCAACGCCAACTGGATTAAAGCCGATATGACCGATACCAAGTGCCAGCAGTTTGCAAAAGATGTCCTTAACCATATGCGTGAGCGTCTTATGGACTATCAGGAGCTTTACGGCGATCTCTACAACCTTGAAGCTACTCCCGCAGAGTCCACCTCATACAGACTTGCAAAGCACGATGTCAAGCGTTATCCCGGCATAATCACCGCGTCGAAGGAAACTCCATACTATACCAACAGTTCGCATCTTCCCGTCGGCTATACAGACGACGTATTTGCGGCTCTTGATGTTCAGGATGAACTCCAGACTCTCTACACATCAGGCACGGTTTTCCACGCCTTCCTCGGCGAAAAGATGCCCTCCTGGAAGTCTGCGGCCGAGCTTGTAAGAAAGATAGCCGAAAACTATAAGCTTCCCTATTATACCGTTTCTCCCACATATTCGGTATGCAAAGAGCACGGATATATCCAGGGTGAAGAGTTCAAGTGTCCCGAGTGCGGAAACGCAACTGAGGTTTACAGCCGTATTACCGGTTATTACCGTCCCGTTCAGAACTGGAATGACGGTAAGGCTCAGGAATATAAGGACAGAAAAGTATATAATATTGCAGGGTCCCATTTCCACCCTCACGAGGCGGCTTGCCCCTGCTGCGATGATCATCCCGCACAGACAGCGGCTCTGCCGGACGGCGCGTATCTCTTCAAAACTCCCACTTGCCCCAAGTGCAAAATAGCAATACCCAAGCTTAAAGAGGCAGGCATAGAGTTCACAGAGTTAAATGCCTATGAAAATGAAGAACTTGCCATTGCATTAAATATCAAAACAGCTCCGACTCTCGTCATTATCGAGGACGGAAATGTGACAAAATATTCCGATATTCAGGAAGTTCTTGATTTTGTCAAGAACCTCAAGAAAGCATAATTATGTATGATATAATCATTGTCGGCGCCGGCCCTGCCGGCCTGACAGCCGCACTCTACGCAAGAAGAGCGAATAAAACCGTGCTCGTTATTGAAAAATCAACTTTCGGCGGTCAGGTAACATTTTCCCCGAAAATAGAGAACTACCCCGGCTTTATCTCCATGAGCGGAAACGAGTTTGCCGATATACTCGTTGAGCAGGTGATAAATCAGGGCGCAGAGATAGAGATGGAAAAGGTTGTTTCCGTCGAAGATAACGGGCAGACAAAAACCATTGTTACAGACAGCGGAAAATACGAGGCAAAGGCTGTCATTATAGCAAACGGCGTTAAACACAGGCAGATAGGCCTTGAGAATGAGAATAGTCTTACAGGCAACGGTATTTCATACTGTGCGGTTTGTGACGGAGCCTTTTTCAAGGGCAAGGATGTTGCCGTTGTCGGCGGAGGCAATTCCGCCCTGCAGGAGGCAATCCTGCTTTCGGACTTATGCACCGGAGTTTACATTATACAGAATCTCGACTATCTGACGGGTGAAGAAAAACTCATCGAAAAGATAAACGGGCTTAATAATGTAAAGGTGATTACAGGCACTGTTGTTGAAAAATTATACGGAAGTGATGAGCTTACCGGTATCGGGCTTAAAAGAGAAAAGGATGGCTCTTTATCCGATTTAGATGTCAGTGGTTTATTTATAGCTATAGGTCTTGTGCCCGATAATGATGCTTTTTCACAGGTAGCCGGTTTGAATGATTACGGTTATTTTGACAGTGGAGAAGATTGCCGCACTAAAACCCCGGGTATATTTACGGCAGGGGATTGCAGGCAGAAGAAAACCAGGCAGATAACAACTGCTGTTTCCGACGGAGCCGTTGCAGCTCTTGCAGCCTGCGAATATATCGACAATATGTGAATAAATTGAAAGCAGCGTCTGACTTTCTGCCGGACGCTGCTTTTTCTTACAGACTGTTTATCATTGTCAGGTGTTCAATATAGAGAAGCCTGACATTGTTTGTTTTCAACAGGCCGCCCTGAAGCGACATATGGTCGCCTTTATATATCGGCATAACATTCCATATGCCGGGTTTAGTGCTGTTTTTGTTAAAGTCACACCTTGGAGCGTTGAAAGGAGCAATGGCGGAAATTGTATTGACCAGTCCGTCGTTTGCCTGCCAGCTCTCATCAACCTTGTAACCTTTCGGAGTTGTTCCCGTCCAGTTTACAATTCTCGGGCCGGCTCCGCGATAAATCATTTCCAGATCCTTTTTGTCAATCGTTCTCGTGCCGTTTTTATCAACTTCGGTGGCATCACAGGCAAAGGAAAAATAATAGATATTGTCAAATGTGTCCCAGGTTTCACTGATTTCCATCGCCCCGTCAATACTAAGATCATACCCGGCGCAGTCTTTTTCATCTCTGCCGTCGGTTTTCGGCTGAGTCAGGGCACCGACAGCCGCAGTTACTGTTCTCTCATCAAAATCAGCGTAGGGATCGCTGTTTATTTCATCCTTGATATAATAAGCGGATGTACCGTTAAGAGGAGCTGCAAGGGTTGTTATCGAATAAATATAATCACCTTTTCCTCCGGTGAAAAGAGGAGAAATTTCATTTTCCGGGGTGACTTTCATTTCTTCTTCGCTGCCCTTTGACATCAACTGGGCAAGTTCCACTATGGCAGCTCCGCCGAAGGAATGGCCGAACAGGTTGATTTTGTTTTCACTGTCCCATTTTTCAATCAGAGCAGAGCCTTCATAGTTTTTTCCGTATCGCTTGTGACCGCATTTTTCAGAGTGCGCTTTGCCGTAGTCAACCCTCGTGCCGGTCAGTTGAGCATACAATTCACAGGTCCTGTCCCAATTACTGCCGGTAGGGTCAACCGAAGCGGCAGCGGTATTAAAGCCGCGGGCATTCAGATATTTTATAAGATCGCCGCCGAGCAGTCCCCAGTACGGGAAAACCCTGTATTGCGGGTCATAGTTACCCCAGCCGCCAAGACCGTGAACAAATACGCATGTGTAATTGGTTTTGAATGACTCTGTATCCACGTTGGCTGCGGGAAAATCAGCTGCAGGGGCAACAAACATTATTATTGATGTTATCAGTGATATTATTTTTGAAAGCATTTCAATTCCTCCTTTTTTTATTATACCACAGTAACGGAGTATTTCAAAGAAAAAGTTGTTACAGAGTGTGTATTCCCCGCCGTTATGACCCGGGAATACGCGCGAATTTCACCTCTTTGAGATGTAAAGATGTTTTCCGCGAAAACCAATACGGTTTACGGACAACCGCTCCGACAGGTCTTTTTAATACATAGTAAAATAGTATGCATTATTTGCGAGTTGCATATTGACTTTTTTCTTTTTTTTGATATAATAAATCGATTTTAAAAAAGGGGAGAAAAACCATGGCTTTTTATTTTTCTGATATCGCAGTTCTTCTCGGAGATATTTCACTTGCCGAGATCAATTTTACGACAAAGCATCCTTTGAAAGCTCAGAAAAATGTTCTGAAAAAAATTGTCAGGAGAAATAAAAACTGCGAGCTTGGCAAAAAAATAGGTCTCAAAGATGTTCATTCAATTGAGGACTATCAGAGGATAGTGCCTATTTCTACATATGCCGACTATGAGCCCTATGTTGACCGTATGATGGAGAACGGCGAGAAGAGACTTATGTTTAACGGCATAAATGTCAGATATGCTTCATCTTCCGGTTCTGTAGGAAAGCCCAAGATGCTCCCCAAGGGTATAAATGACCTTTGGAAGATGCAGTGTATCGGTTTCTCTGTTTCCATTTCAACCGGCTATCATCATCTGAAAAAGCATGGCATAAGACTCAGAAACCAGGTTGGTCCTCTTGCCCTCAATCTCGCAGGCCATAAGACCGCTGACGGCAAAATGAGTAACGGTGCCGCACAGATACCCATCAGAATGCTCAAGCCCTTGCTTCCTTTCTTCTGCACTTCTCCGCTTGAGCTTCTCTTCCCCGGACCCGATGATAAGTTTGACACCTCTTATTTCCACCTGAGATTCTGTCTCGGTAACAGAAAGGTAAGTTACCTCGGCTCCATAGTCGTGACCCTTCTTACCCAGATGTTTGACTATCTTGAGGAGAATTGGGAAATGCTTTGTGATGATATCGAGAAAGGTATCATCAACCCCAATGTTGAATGTCCGGAGCGTTTCCGCAAAAAGTACAACAAGAAGTTCAAGCCCGATCCCGAAAGAGCGGCAGAACTCCGCAGAGAGTTTGAAAAAGGATTCGACGATCCCATTGCTCCCAGAATCTGGCCCAACCTTCAGTGGGCTTACGGAATGATGGGTTCCAACCTTTCGGTTTATGTTGAAAGACTTCGCAAGAATGTCGGCCCGAATACTCCCATTCATAATATGGGCTATGCAGCTGCAGAAGGTTATTTTGCTACCCCGCTTGAGCTGGACGTTGATGATTATGTGCTTACTCCCTATACCGTGTTCTTTGAGTTCCTTCCCATTGATGACCTTGAAGAAAAGGCAGATGACACTGTAAGGCCTCTTCTTATCAACGAACTTGAGGTCGGCAAGAATTATGAGCTTGTCGTTTCCAACTTCTCCGGTCTCTACAGATACAAGATGGAAGACGTTGTTCAGGTTACCAGGATGTATAACAACACTCCCTGGGTTAAGCTTCTTTTCAGGCAAAACCTTTCAATGAACGTTGCCAACGAAAAGACAACTACAGATATGATTGATGCCGCAGTTGAAAGAATTGCTGCGGAAAACGACATTGAATTCCAGGGCTTCAGCTTCTATCCTGATTTCTCAACCAAGCCACCCAGATATGTAATGCTTGCGGAAATCAAGAAAGGCGAGAAGACTGAGGAGCTCAGACAGAACCTTATAAAGACGCTTGACGCAAATCTTGAAGAGATAAACGAAAAGTATTATAAGTACCGTGAACTCTGGGGTATGCTCGGTGTTCCCGAAGTCCTCTTCCTTGCTGACGGCACCTATAACGATTACAGCAAATATCTTTCAGATAAGGGTGTTGTTCTCAATCAGATCAAGCCCGTTACGGTTATCAACAATGATGACAGGGAAAAATATTTCTTCTCACATGTTATCACCGAATCACCCTTAAAGGATGAAATCCTTAAAAAGTTTGAGAACTGATTACTGAAAAACACAGAAGTCCGGAACAGGTTCTGATCCTGTTCCGGACTTAATCTTTATAACTTAATCATAATTCTGTTATCAGTATTTCATTAATAACAACATCTTCCACGGGCTTGTCATTGGCTCCGGTTTCAACAAGGGCTATTTTGTTTACAACATCCATTCCCTCATATGTCTGACCGAAGACGGTGTGTCTGAAATCAAGCCACGGTGTACCGCCGAGTTCCGAATAATCCTTCACTACATCGGCGGGGAATGAGTCAGGCAAATCCTTCATCTGTTCTATAAACCGTTCATCTGCTGTGTTAAGCTGAACGATGAAAAACTGACTTCCGTTTGTGTTAGGACCTGCGTTAGCCATTGAAAGAGCACCGCAGATATTATGATAATCGGGATGAAATTCGTCTTTAAAAGGAGTGCCCCATTTACTCTGTCCGCCTCTGCCTGTTCCGGTCGGATCACCGCCCTGAATCATAAAATCAGGGATAACCCGGTGAAAAATAAGGCCGTTATAGTAGCCGTCATTGGCTAGCGAGGTGAAGTTTTCAACCGTCATGGGAGCGGCTTCCGGGAAAAGGAGTATCTTGAAATCTCCGAGTGAGGTTTTGAAATGTGCCACAATATCGCCTTTTTCAGGCTTCCTGATTTGTTTGCTCATATGTTTTACTCCGTTCTTCAAGTAATTTATAATCAATTTTGCCCATCATTGTAAGGGGCAATTTTTTGGCTTTTATTATTACGTCGGGAAGGTAATGCCTGCCGAGTTCTGCCTTTATTTTACTTTTGATTTCCGTCTGAAGGACATCTCCGGTTTTATCGGTTTCAAGATAGAGAAAAATCCGGATTTTTCCGTCTTTCTTAATTGAAACGGCGCAGGAATTATGTACAAAATCAAGGCTGTTTACGCATTTTTCCATCTCTCTCGGATATAGATTATAGCCCGATTTGACGATGAGCCGTTTCTTTCTACCCAGTATGAAAACAAAGCCTTCTTCATCAATCCTTCCTATATCTCCGGTATGAACAATCATTTGCTCACGGCTTTCATTCAGAGGGAAATATCCTTTCATAACCGTCGGACCCTCAACCGTTATCTCGCCCTCACCGTTGCCGTCGGGGTTTTCGATACTCATTTTAACTCCGTCAAGAATTTTTCCTACGGAGCCTTTTTTGTTGCCCGAATCCGTATTTACACAGCAGACCGAAGCTGTTTCAGACAGCCCGTAGCCTGTGTATAGTCTTGTTTTTGAGCCGTATTTCAAAAGAAATGCGTTGAATCGGGACTCAAGTTCGCTGTTTACAAAATCGCCGCCGCAAAATATGTATCTGAGATTTTTCAGCGAATTAATGTGAGGCGGTTTGCAAGAGAGAAGTCCGGAATACATTTCGGGAACGCCGGTCATAAAACTGATGTTGTCTTTTTCTATTGAAGCATATATTTTCTGAGGCGTGAATTTTTCAAATACACATATTCCGAGTCCGTTAGTCAGAGGGAGATGAAGCGAAGCGACCAGGCCGAAAGAGTGCGAAACGGGGAGCACAAGAAGTGACTTTTCTTCCCCGTATTCAGAGCCCGAAAAGATAAAGGAAAGCTTTTCGGTAACGGAATTAATGTTACCGTTTGTCAGGCAAACGGTTTTCTTTTCTCCGTCGGTGCCTCCGCTGTGCAGCATAGCCGTAACGTAGTCCGTTTTACCGTTTTTACTTTCGCATTTTTTGCTGAAATTCAACGCACCGCAAAACGAATCATAGTCGTAATCTGTCCGGGCAAAATCACTTTCGCAACACTTTACAGTGCGAATATTTTTAAACACCTTTGCTCTGTCATTCCGGCAAATGAGAAGCGCCGCTCCGGTTTCGGCAAGTTCTTTGGCAACGACTTCATCGTCTTCGCCCGGATTTATGAAATCGGCAACGGCCCCGATTTTACTGAGTGCATAAAATGCGATTATAACCTGAGCGCAGTTCGGCAGAAGTAATGACACAACGCTGCCCTTTCCCATACCTTCAGCGGAAAGGAATGATGCAACATTGTCAATGTATTTAAGCAATTCCGAAAGTGAAAGGGAGAGTTCGCCGTATACCAGTGCATTGAAATCGCCTTTGCTTTTATATTCTTCTTTTAACAGTTCATAGCAGTTCATAATTAACGGTTGATGTTGTCGGTCAGGATTATTTCACCGCTGTCGGAAAAAGAAGCAATAATCCCGTTATAGTCATATGTTGCGTAGAATGGTACCTTTGCAAACATAGTCAGATTCCATTTTACATTCGGGTAAACCTTCCCCTGATGGTTGGTGACTATGCAGACTTCAGGTCTGATGAAATTGAGGAAACTCATCGAGGATGAGCCGTAGTATCCGTGGTGGCCGATTTTCAGCAAATCACATCGGCCGATTTGTTCCCCGAGTTTGTCCTCAAGGCCGGACGGCCCTGTGATATCAGCAGCAAGAAAAGCGGATTTGCTTCCCTTTGTCACCTTTATGCCTATGCTGGAAGAGTTCTCTCCTTTACCGTACAGGTCTTCAAAATACCCTGTGTTAAACAGGTCAAGACTGAAGTCTCCGAATACTATTTTATCCGGAATATTTGAGATTATTTCAATATTTTTTGCCTTAAGAGCGCTGATAATCTCATTGTAGATTTCCGGAAGCCCCCATCTTTCAATCTCAATGCTCTTGTCCATTTTGTCAAGGTATGCTTTAAAGTAGGCTCTGGATATTTTAATATTGTTTTCGTTTATTATTGCCGGAAAAGAGCCTACATGGTCGTAGTGATAGTGAGTGCCGAGGATAAAATCAAGATGAACGACGCCGTTTTCATCGGCAGCCACCTTGTTGAGATAAGCTATAACCTCATCTTCAAAGCCGTTGTACGCAACTTTTCTTCTGGGGTTTGAATCTCCTTCGCCTGAATCAACCATAGCAAAACGGCCGTTGCTTTCAAGCAGAATACAGTCTGAATTTGCCGTATTCAGAAAATGAATCCGGTCGTCCCCGTTTTCAAGAGTAAATGTTTCTTCTTTAATGTCATATCGTTTTGCGTATATGTTGCCAAGCACAACCGTCACTATGTCAAGGATAAAAATGAGAGCCATAAAGGGGACGATGATCCACGTGGCTATTACTTTAATTTTCTTTTTCTTATTGTCGTTCATATATTCTCCGGGTTGTTCAAATACTCTGACTTTGCATAAAAACTGCGGCAAAAGGACTGTTCCTGGCTTTTGCCGCATAAGATTATTTGAACTTTATTCTGTATGTTCAGACATTTTTGCGGAAAATATCCGCGAAACCTTTGGCTCCGAAAATACTATAAACTCTGTCATTGAGACCTTTCAGCACTTTGTTGCCTAAGCTCTCACGGCTTTCTTCGGGGGCTTCATAAACTCCGAGGGTAACGAGCATATCATAGTATTCTCCTTCCGGACCTATGATTTTATCGTCTTCCTCACGGTTGTTTATAACCGAGTCCTCGACAGCTTTTGCTTTTGCCGAAACCGAATCTATAAGTTCCTGTTGTTCGGCAGTGGGCGTATTGGTTTCAAGCCATTTTTCAAGGTCGGGCTTGAAGCTTCTGCTGTATCTCTTTAGATCTCTCGAATCGTTGAACCTCGGGTAGATATTTGCTTCGTCGGTTGTGCTCTTAATCTCTCCGCAGGACAGGCTCAAAGCAAGTTTCAGAGCGGTGTTGTTATTTTCAAGTTCGTGTTTCTGACGGTAGAAGAGCCATACATTATCCGGGAAGAAGCAGGTTGAAATATCAACGGATTTGTCCGGTGAGACATAGTTCTCATCCGCATAACTGCTGAGGGCTGTGCCGTGGGGAGCGTAGGTAGCGCCGGTCGCGGTGGAAGAAATGGATATTATTTCATCTGAGTTGGTTGTATCGGCGTTGGCAAGGAAGCTGAAGAATTCGTAATCGCTGCTGTAACCGCCGAAGCCGAGACCATAGCCTGCTATGTAGAAGAAATCTACACCGTAGGAGTCGTGAAGCATAGTCAGGCGGTCTTTGAGTCCGCACTGGCAGTCATAGTATTTATCCGTCATCTCAAGAATGTATGCGAGGTCTTCGTTCCCTTCTAACCTCGAGGCTCTTATGGCAGGATATCTGTCTTTGGGTATGAGCGCAAGCAGAGACGGAGTCTTAAGTACAAGGTTTTCAACAATGGAGTTGAGTATTTCATCAATTATGCTTCTGAGAGTTTTCTTGGGGAAGATTCTGAGTATGATGTTTACAAGATAACCCCAGGGTTCACCTACAAGATCTGAAACAACACCATTATAAAGTTTTTCAGGAGCATCCTCGGCGTAGGCAAGCTCAATCAGGTCGGCAAAAACATCGCTTCCGTCCCAGGCGCCGACTATGCTGACAACTCTTGCTACCTTGCCTTCCGTGCCGTAGTCCTGAAGATATGCGGAAACAACTGAGGCTCCCATACTCATGGGCACAAGAACGACCTTGTCCTTGCCTGTCTGAGGAAGAACCGAGTTGTTGATAAAATCGTGAAGAGCCGCGGAGTTATCATAGGTGAAGGAGAAAGCGGAGTAGTTAAAACAATAAAGCATGTCCTCTCCGATATCTCCGATGATATCCTCGCAGGGAATAGTCCTGTAAAAATTCTCTCTCTGTTCAGTGGTATATCGGGAAACAGGATAATAGCATCTGGGAGTTATAACGTTCTCGGGAAGCTGTCCTTTTTCGTCAATGGTGTTGTATCTGAACAGGGTTTTTACAAGTTTGTTTACAGACCTCTCCGGAATAAAGTTGTGACCCAGTACCGAGAGAAGAAGCCCCCCGACAACGCTCAGAATGGCGCCGTATGTGCCTATCTCTTTGAAAGCGAAAGAAAAATCGTTGCAGAAGAGATTCCACTTTGCATCCGCGCCGGCAGTTTCATTAACCGAAGGGTCGTTTTGGGCCTGTTCAAGCAGGGCGTAGTATTCCTGCGCATCCGCAGGGTCTTTGTAGAAGTAACTGTATGACTGACCTACACCTGTAACGAATATAATGGGGTAGTCTGCTTTAGATTCCTTCTTTTCGGCCTCCGTAACGGCAGCACTTTCAGTGTCATCGGCATAGCCAATCACCGCAGCGGTGGAAACCAAAAGGCAGAAGCAGAGAATAATCGCTGTAATTTTTTTGATGGTTCTCATAATTGACCTCCTTCGGCAAACAAATCAGAGGGAACGAATCACTGATTCATCTGCCGTCTTTTTCTACAAAATCAAAGGTTAAAAATGCTGTACATCCTGTCGGGAACATTTGTAATGATGCAATCGGCTCCTATACTGCTGAGTCTCTTTATCTCATCAATATCATCTATGGTCCAGTATTGAACCGCAATTCCAAGCGAGTGGCAATAGCGAACGAATCTCTCTGTGCCGCACTTAATAATCCTGAACTGATTGGCAGGGAGCTGAACCGCTTTGAAAGGCAGTTTTTCTTTGTTAAGTTTGATATTAAAGGCGCATGCAAAGTAAAACAACACACCCTCGATAACACCTATGGAGCGCTGAACATCAGGGTGGACTCGTCTGAGGTAGGAGATAATGTCGTTGTTAAATGATGCAACTATCACTCTGTCTGCTATGCCCTTTGAATTGATGAGGTTGATAAGAGCATCGGCTGCCTTTCTGCCGGTTTCTCCGGAGTCTTTGATATCAATGCTGTAAAGATATGAGCCGTGCTCCTCTATAATGTCTATAACATCCTCAAGCAGAGGAATGCGCAGACTGTCGGGTATGTCCGGCCCTCTGAGTCCTTTGAACGGTGTTTTACCGTCATCGGTAACAAAGTTTTCACCGGGATTGAGTTCTCTGATTTCGGCATAGGTCAGGTCGGAAGGCCTGATATTCTTCCTGCCGTATTTTTCGACGGCGTCAGTTGTTCTGTCAAGTGAACCGTCATGAAGGATGATGAGCTTGCCGTCTTTTGTTGTATGAAGATCAAACTCAAGCTCATCAACCTTGAATTTGTCATTATCCAGGCAGAGGCTGAAAGCCATAACAGTGTTTTCGGGCGCAATACCTGCACCCGCTCTGTGTGCCCCTATCTGAGAATGCTCCCCGGCAAAAAGAGGAGATTCATTCTTTTTTATGTTTCTCAGTCTTTTGGGTATGTGACGGGAAACAGCGAGAGCGTAGAGCAGGAGCAAAAGCATCGCGGCCGCAACTGCCGCTATAATGATTAAAGCCGTTATCGCAACTTTCATTTCAAACCTCTGCCGTATTATTTGTTTTCAGAAATGCGGGGACGGAAAGTCAAGCGATTTCGCTGATTTTAACCGGTCTGCCCTCGGCTACGGATTTCTTTGCCGCAAGAGCGACAAGGATGCTGTTAAGACCGTCCTCACCGGTTGTGGGTGTTGCCTTGTCATTGAGAACAGCATCAACAAACTGAAGCATTTCATCTCTGAATGACTGCATATATCTTTCAAGGAAGAAATAGAGAGGCTTGTCTGCAATGACTCCGTCTTCGCCCATGAATACAACATTTGTAGGTGTGTCGTTTGAGGCTGCCGCAGCGCCCTTGCTGCCGAAAACTTCAACTCTCTGGTCATAGCCGTATGCCGCGCGTCTGCTGTTATCGATAACGCCTATTGCACCGTTTGCGAATTTGAGGCTGATGACGGCAGTATCAACATCACCGGCCTTGCCGATTTCGGGGTCAACCAGGCAGGTGGCGTTGGCATAAACCTCAGTAACCTCTGAGCCTGCAAGGAAGCGGGCCATATCAAAATCATGAATGGTCATATCAAGGAATATTCCGCCGCTTACTGCGCTGTACTCTGCCGGCGGGGGAGCGGGGTCTCTTGAAGTGATTTTAACGATTTCGACTTTACCGATTTTACCGTTATTGACCATCTCTCTGACGTGGGCAAAGTTGTGGTCAAATCTGCGGTTGAAACCGACCTGAAGTTTGACTCCGGCTTCTTTGACCGCAGCAATAACCGCCTTAACCTTTTCAGGAGTCAGATCAACCGGCTTTTCGCAGAAAATATGTTTGCCCGCCTTAGCGGCTTCAATTGCTATATCGGCGTGAGTATCTGTTGACGAGCAGACGAGAACCGCTTCAACCTCCGGATCGGCAAGCATCTCTTTATAATCGGCATAAATCTTCGGAATATTAAGCTCTGCGGCGACCTTCTCGGCGTTTGCCTTAAAAACATCGGTGATTCCCACAACCGTGGCGGTCGGCACATTGTACGCAATGGACTTTGCATGCAGAGAACCGATTCTTCCGGCACCTATGATGCCGACTTTCAGTTGTTTCATGATTACATTCCTCTCTTTCTCAAAATGAAAAGTCAGTGAGTGAAGGAAATAAACACTCACCGACTATATTAGCACGATTTTTTTGTTTTATCAACATTGATAATAAACTTTATTTATATTTTTATGATTCTTCTTCCACCGTTTTATCCGGGATTTCCGGAGTTGTTTCCGGATTTTCTGATTCTTTAACGGCCTCACCCGTATTATCTGTGACTCTTTCCGGTTCAGGATACTGTCCGTGCGTGTTGTTTGCAAGGCCGAGGAAGATGAAGAAGAAGGGAGCAATAAAAATAAATGCGTTGCCGACAAAGGCGGAGGCAATATAAGCAAATGCACCCGTCAGGCAGACAAGGGTAACATCGTCAACCTTTTTATGCCTTATCAAAGCCTTGACATAGACACTGATAAGCCCGAGCACATAGAGCACTCCCGCCGGTATGCCGTAATATGCCATATTTTCAAGATATTCGTTGTGGGTTTTGTCGGCGTGGGTTTCGGTCCCCAGCCTGTCTGCAATGCCCTCAAAGCCCCAGCCGAACAAGGGCTTTTCCTTGATATATTTTGCCGTGTGTACCCAGAGTGTCCACCGTGCGGTGCCTGCATCGCCGGCATTTTCGCTGTCTGTAATTATTCTCTCTACATCTGAGCCGAGTTTTGTCAGCTCACTGAAGAAACTCGGAGTAAACAGTCCGGTGACAAAAACAATAGCCAGAAAAACCGCAAATGCAATAACGGTGCGAAGCGGGAACTTTTTTCTTTTTATTGCAAAGGCGACAGCAAGAAATACCATGCTCACAATGCTTGCGATGAAGCCTCCGAGACTGTCGTTGACTGCAAGTATAAACGAGTTAAAGCAGAAAAGTATAAATGATACAATAGCAACCGCTTTCTTTTTGCTCAGGGAAAACAGAGCTACACAGAGTGCAATTGTGATGGAAAGATAATAGGCGTAGAAGTTGTGATGATAAAAGATTGCACTTAGTGTGTCGTCTTTGATAATACCGATATCAGTTACAAAGAGATTAATTAGAGAAAGGATGCCTATGACCGTTCCGGTTGCGAGGAAAAAACAAATGGCGGCATATTTGATTTTTTCGTTTCTTATCAGTGAACCGCACAGATAAAAAACCAGGAAATACCCGATTACTTCAATTACGCCTTCTGCCCTCGCAGTCAGACCGAAAATATAGTTGAATGTTGTTTTATTTATTACGGTTGATATGACAATAAGGAAACCATAAACAGCAAAAAAACACATAGGTATCCAGTCGGAGGTCTGCCTGATTGCGTTTTGCCTACACCATGCGAAATACGATATAAGCGCAACAGCGGCGACGAATGCGCTGATTATGAATGAGAATTGAATAATGGCTGAGTAGTAATCGCCTTGCCACTCTCCTGTATTCATATAATGTAAAATCGGGTCATATTCCGCATCAGCAGTGGAAGTTAGAGTGTCTGAATACAATAATGCATAAACAATCATATGAACAACCGGTGTCAGCAGATAAATGAAAAGCGGGGCTGCAAGCCAGTATTGATAATTCTTTGTAAAGATATCATTGAGAGTATATCTGTTTTCCGTCATACTTTTCAGTTTGCTCATTTTCAGTCTCCGTTGATTTCATTTTCTGCTCTTTCAAGAGCGATTTCGACTACTTTGTCCATATCGTAATACTTGTATTCGCCGAGTCTCCCGCCGAAAACCGTGTTCTGCTCTTTGGCGGCAAGCTCCAGATATTTTGCATACAAAGCAGAATTTTTTTCGTCATTCACGGGGTAATACGGCTCATCGCCCGGCTTCCATTCAGACGAGTATTCGCGGCTGATGACTGTGCCGGACAGGTCGTTTCCGTTTTCATCTTTGCCGAATTCAAACCATTTGTGCTCAATTATTCTCGTCCACGGAGTTTCGCTGTCTGTATAGTTTATTACGGCGTTGCCCTGATAATTTGAAGTGTCAAGCGTTTCCGTTTCAAATCTGACAGAGCGGTATTCGAGGGCTCCCAGGCAATAGTCAAAGTATTCGTCTATCGCTCCCGTGCAAATGACTTTTTTCGCAACCGATGAATAATCCCGCCTGTTTTTCAGATAGTCAACACCGAGCCTTACTTCGATTCCGGAGAGCATATTCTCAATCATTTTTGTGTAGCCACCGGTCGGTATACCTTGATATAGCGCATTGAAATAGTTGTTGTCAAAGGTGAATCTAACCGGCAAACGTTTTATGATAAACGCCGGCAGCTCGCTGCATTTACGTCCCCACTGTTTTTCCGTGTAACCTTCAACAAGTTTTTCGTAAATGTCTTTGCCGACAAGTGAAATCGCCTGCTCTTCAAGGTTTTTCGGCTCCGTGATGCCTGCGGCTTTTCGCTGTTCGTCTATTTTAGCTTTTGCCTCATCCGGAGTTTTTACTCCCCACATTTTGTTGAAGGTGTACATATTGAAAGGCAAGGAATACAGTTCACCTTTGAAGTTCGCAACAGGGGAGTTTGTGTAGCGGTTGAACACGGCAAACCTGTTGACGTAGTCCCAGACTGTCTTGTTGTTAGTGTGAAAAATATGCGCACCGTACTTGTGAACATTTATGCCGTTAATTTTTTCTGTATAGATGTTTCCGCCGATGTTTGAGCGCCTGTCAATGACAAGAACAGACTTGCCGGCCTGTTTCATTTTTTCGGCAAAAACGGCCCCGTAGAGCCCCGCCCCGACTATAAGATAATCATACATTGCAGTTACTTCCTGTTAAAAAAATTATGTTTGACCTTAAGCAGAATTTTTCCTGCTTGTGTTTTTTATTCTATCTTTAAGATAAGATATCCTTACAAGATTTTTCTAAAATATCCGCTATTCGTTTGCTTGCAAATCCATCTCCGTAGGGATTTACTGCCTGAGCCATATTGTTATAGGATTCGGGATTATCTAATAATTCCGTAAACGTAGTGTAAATAGTATCTTCTTCTGTGCCAACAAGTTTCAATGTTCCTGCTTCGATTCCTTCGGGGCGTTCGGTTGTATCTCTCATAACCAATACCGGTTTGCCGAGCGAAGGCGCCTCCTCCTGGATTCCTCCGCTGTCGGTCAGAATCAGATAACTTTTTGCCATAATATTATGGCAGTCAAATACATCAATGGGCTCAATTATGTGTATTCGGTCGCATTCGGCCAGTTCTTCATCTGCAGTTAATCTTACAAGCGGATTCATATGTATGGGATACACCGCTTTGACATCAGGATGCTCTTCGAGAACTCTACGTATAGCCCGGAACATATTGTGCATAGGCTCACCGAGATTCTCGCGGCGATGTGCGGTGATGAAAATTAGTCTGCTGTCTTTTGCCCATTCTGTTTCAGGATGAGTATAATCGGGTTTTACAGTTGTTTTCAGTGCGTCAATTACCGTATTGCCCGTAACCCATGTTGATGCAGGATTCCTGCCCTCGGAAATAAGATTGTTCCTTGCTGTTTCTGTAGGAGCAAAATTGAATTGAGAGATGATTGAAACGGCCTGTCGGTTGAATTCTTCGGGATAAGGGCTGAGAATATTATGCGTGCGCAGACCCGCTTCCACATGGCCGACAGGAATCTGCAGATAAAAGCAGGCAAGCGCAGTGACAAAGCTCGTGCTTGTGTCGCCGTGGACGAGACAGATATCCGGCCGCTCTTTTTCAAGAACAGCTTTGATTGAACTGAGGATACTTGTTGTAATATCAAAAAGCGTCTGCTTTTCCTTCATTATTGACAAATCATAGTCAGGAACAATATTAAAAACGCTGAGGACCTGGTCAAGCATCTGACGATGCTGACCTGTTACACAAACAACAGTTTGAATATTGTCTCTTGTTTTTAGTTCATTGACAAGAGGGCACATTTTTATTGCTTCGGGTCGCGTGCCGAAAACGAGCAAAACTTTTTTCATTATTGTTCACCGATTTTGTTTTTAACCTGAAAATAAAGATCAAATAATAATTTGTTTTTCAATGCCAGGTTGGATCCGAAAAATACGAACAATCCACCAAAAACACCAATGCAACATATTATGGTGTCAGAACAGTGTAATTTGGTTATACCAAAAACTAAAGCACTCATAAACATTGTAGAAATAATCGCCTTTATCAGTATTTCAAAATCAATTTTGTATTTAATAAAATGACGACTAACAATAAACAATACAGAGTTTAAAATGAGTTCACTAACGACTGATGCAATTGCAGCACCGTTTTGAATATAAATCGGGATTAAAACATAATTCAACCCAATATTTATTGTTGCAGCTATTATTGCGACAGGAACAAAAACCGCTTCTTTGCCGATGCTTATTATCATTTGATAGCAAATCAAATCACCAATACCTTTTATGGCAATTAACAATGAAAACCATTTTAAAACCTGAGCGGAAGCCGCAAAAGCCTCACCAAATAACATATTTATAATATTATCAGCAAGGATAAAAACGCCGAAAGCCGATGGAATCGTTATGAAAATAATAATATTAAGCCCTTTATTAAGTAATTTAATAAAACTATCTTTGTTTTTTTCATAGTAATAACTGAGTTTGGGAAGAAAAACTGCGGTTATTGAAACACAAGCAGTAGTGATTGTGTTCTGAATTTTATGGGCATTCTCGTAAATGCCTACATTCCAATCCGAAGCCATATCACCTAGCATAAGAACATCTATTTTGCTGTAAATTGTAGAAAAAACAAGCGTTACTGATAGTAAAAGTATAGGTTTTATATGTTTATTTAAATCAAGATTTTTGAAGCGAAGCTTAGTGTGCCTGCTTATGTAAACAAAGTTTACTAAATAGTTTAATGAAGCAAATGCACTGATTATTGCCGTATAATTATAAATATCCTCTTTTGATTTAACAAATGATATTAGGCATATGAGAAAAAGAATTTTTATAAGAATATTCCTTGAAACGATAAAAAAGTAATTCTCATTTCCACGAAAATACCAATCCACATTAAAATAGCAGAATATAAGTTGTATTCCGAGGATCAAATATAGGAAACAGTTAACTCTTAATTTTGGTATAACCAGCAGACATACAATAAATGAAATGATTGCAATTGTAGATGTTAAAAGATTAATCAAAAATAACTCAGAAAATGTCTTCCTTTTCGACTCTTCATCGTTGCTTGTTAAACCAATCATTTTTATTCCATAAGATGGTAATCCCAAAGTAGCAAGCAAAACAAAATATGAAACAATATTGCTTGCATAAGAAACTTTCCCGATTCCTTCCGGCAACAAAATTCTGGCAGCATATGATGCAGATATCAAAGGAAAAAAAACATTTATCAGATTATAAACAATATTAAAAATCGAGTTTTTTAATAGTATAAAATTGCTTTCTTTTTTCATAATTGTTTGTTTTTTTCTATTAAATTATTGATTTTTCGCTTAACCAAAGCAATCGGCATTTTAATTATGCCGTACTTTGCGGTAAAGACTTTTGCAACGGCAATACGATGCGCGGTTTTATTAGGAAACTTTTTTGAATACTTACGGTATAATGAATCTATGTATTTTTCCTCTTCCGGCAGCCAGCTACCGTCAAAGTGATGTATGGTAAGTGTATTATCGGTAATAGTTATTATTCCGGTTTCCAAATCTTTAGGGCAGAGATAATCTTTAGGCAAGAGGGTAAAGCCGTTTATAGTTTGCAGTGTGTTATTTTGCTTAAGTCCATATTTGAGAAGTGTGTTAGTGATTCTGATAACATTTGTCATTAAATCCAAAGTGCCGTCATCTTTTTTGAAATGTATATTATCATATTCCTGAAGAAGTTCACCAATAATCGGCAGCCCTTCCCGACAGGCTATCAAGCCTGTCGGGATTTGTGTTTCCGACTCAAATCCAGACACTGCTTCATACTGAAGCAGTGAATCAAGCGGCTTCAATACTTCAACATCTGTATCCATATAGATACCGCCGTTTTCATAAAGCACTTTTAAGCGGACATAATCTGTTATAAATGCCCATTTTTTTGCTTCATAGGCTTCGCGGGCATAATTACATTCGCTGAAATCAAAATTGCTTTCATTCCACTCAATTATTTCATAATCCGGGCAGTATTTTTTCCAGCTCGCTATGCACTTTTGTGCCAATTCCGGAAGAGGCTTCCCGCCAAACCAGCAGTAGTGAATTGTTTTAGGAATCATATTTTCTCCGTCAATAATGTGATATAATATTTTTCGTTCTTGCTATGAATTTGTATAACGGAAAACAATTCATGGCAAGATGGTCTTTCCAGGTCATATTATCTTTGCATCCCGCATAAATTCTTTTGGCAATAATATCGTATTTTTTCATTAACTCCTTTTCATCTTCTGATTTTGGAGTATAAAATGCTTTCTGCCTCCGATATGAATACATAAAATATTGCTGAGCGCCCGGTATAAGATTGGTCAATTCTTTTTCTTTAAAGAACCGGTATCGCTCCAAAAACCCACCTATCTCGTCAAAACCGTTTGAAGAATTCAGGGAATTCATAATTCCGCCGTTTTTTTGGACATAAAAGTATTTAGTGCTTCCGGTAGTTGAAAAAACCTTGCAATTATAAAGAAGATTATGGATTACATAATTATCTTCGTAATATCTATTGAGAGGGAAGCGTATATTATCAAATAAATGGGATTTAAACAGTTTATTACATACGATTACAAAATTAAGATCATAATCTGATTGTAACATTTCAAGAGCTTTCATATTATCGAGAATCAAAAAAGCCGGCTGCTTCTCCGTCTTGACGGTATTTCCGTTTTCGTCAACTTTTATAAAATTGCAGGAAGAAATATCAGCGTCATTACGAGTGGCAGATATATATAAACTCTCATACATATCTCGTTCAATATAATCATCACTGTCCACAAAACCAATATAATCACCGGTTGCAATATCCAGTCCGGCATTACGCGCCGCAGAAAGGCCGCCGTTTTTTTGATGGATAACTTTTATTCTGCTATCATTTTCCGCGTATTCGTCACAGATTTTCCCGCAGTTATCGGGTGAACCGTCATCAACGAGAATTATTTCAAGATTGGTATAAGTCTGCGCAAGTATGCTGTCAACACATCTGCGCAAGTATTTTTCAACTTTATAAACAGGAACGATGACAGTAATCAAGTCCATAGAATCATCCTAAATATTCAATCTCCGGTCTGAATTTCATGCCCTCTTTGAGTGACGAGAACATCAGCTTAAGCTTTTGCGCTTTGTTTCCGGATTTAATAATAATTTTTATAGAGTGTTTGGCAATTCTTAACAAAAGAAACAATGCTCCGTCTATTCCATCCTGCCGGTATACAACCACATCGTTTCTGTATGAATAGGCGTATCTATCTAGATTATTGCCATTCTCTTTGGTAATATCGGATCCATTATTGGTTTTGCATTCATGCTTCACCACGCTGCCGGGCACAAAAAAGCACGGCTTATGCTTTGATATGCGGCGGGTATATTCCCAGTCATCTCCCCAGATAAAAAACTCCTTGTACGGCAGGCCGAATTCTCTGATTGTATCCGCTTTAATAAACAGCGAAACAAACGAAGCGTACTGCACAGAGTGCGAATATTCAAAATCCCCGAGGGGCTTCCATTTGGTGATTTTCTGAATATTCATAGCGCAGGGTGTGCCGTCTTTCCACAGTGTGAGAGAGGAAAGCCAGCCGTAGTTGCCCTCAAGCAGGCCGTCAACCTCAAGCAGTTTTTCGTGAGCCGTGGGCGATGGCATTGTGTCATCATCCATCACCCAGACAAAGTCATAGCCCATTTCGGCCGCCTTGCGCATTCCGAAATTAAAGCCGCCCGCACCGCCGAGATTTGCCCCGGTATTAAAATAAAATATTCCATCCTGCGGCGCGCTGAAAAGCTCCGCGGTACCGTCCGTGCTTGCGTTATCAACAACGAGGATATCAGTGGGTGCGGTCTGAGAAAGCAGATGCTTGATGCATTCTTTAAGTAATTCTTTACGGTTGTATGTAACAACTACTGCAACAGTTTCTTTCATATAATTAAAAACTCTTCTCATATTTCTTCCCGAAAAACTTTGCTTTCAGGAAAGCGGAACCTTTTTTTATCCAGTTTGTTTTTTCTGTGCCGACAACAGGGATTTCTTCTATTTCTTCCTTTTTAAGTTCGTTGTTTGTGATTTTGTAATCAAGCCATACGTTAAACAGTATTTCCGAAACTCTTCCGCAAAATCTTTTTTGAAAATCATCCATTTTTTCGCAGTCAATTCTGTCTTTCAGTTCAAAAAGAATATCAAACAGCCATTCGCAATAACCGTCGAGCAGACTGCGTTCCGCAATCATCATGTTAAACATATATCCACTCCGCATGCCGACGGCGCGTCTGTAGCTTTCGCTGTATTCGGGATATTTTTCCGATATTATCTGCTCGGCTGTATCAAGGTGTTTTGCGTCAAAGGTATGAGCATAGTGGCTGTATAAAGTTTCAATATAATATCGCCTTTTTTTCGGTACGAAAATTCTGATTTCGGGGATATGCTTTTCAAGATAATCGCTCGTGAGGATGTTTGAAAAATCAGCCTTTTTCTCCGGCGAAAAATACCGTCTGTAATGAACAAGACCGATGTAGTCGGCATCGAGATTATTCCATGCCCAATATAACCCTGTTAGTTCGCAGAAATACGGATTGAGCAGGGAAATATTTTCGCCTGTGTTATCGGGAGTGAAGCCGTTCGGGGCAGGTGAGGATCTGAGTGCGGCACCCGCCAGCACAGGAACATATATTTTGTCGCCGGGCATCGGGTAGTCCTTATGAGAGGCAACAACGATTTTGATTTCTGGTTTCATAATCAGCACCGGGCTATCCTTTTTTATTCCGCACCGTCACGCTTGAGCACTGAGAGTACTGTCCTCAGAATACAAAGAAAATCAAGGTAAACGGAGATGTTTCTGACATAATAATATTCGAGTTCAAGACGCTCTGCATAGTCGATATTCGACCTGCCGTTACAGCCCCACCAGCCGGTTATTCCGGGTTTCACCTGTTGATAAAGCTTAAGGCCGTTGTGCGCTTCCAGTTCACCCGAAACGAGCGGCCTGGGTCCGACAAGTGACATATCGCCTTTGAGCACGTTTATGAGTTGCGGCATTTCATCAATGGATGTTTTCCTGAGAAATCTGCCCACTTTGGTGATTCTCGGATCATTGGACAACTTCTGATTTGCAAGCCACTCTGTGCGGTATTTTTCGTCTTCGAGCAGCTTGGCAAGTTTCTTATCGGCATCGGGCACCATCGTGCGAAACTTATATATATCAATATGTTTACCGTTTTTGCCTATTCTTGATTGCTTATAAATGATTTTTGATTTATCTCCGCTGATAAGGTATGCCGCTTTGACAGTCAGCGCCGATATGAAGAGAAAAACGAGGCCGGGAATACTTATAGCGATATCAATCAGCCTTTTAAGCAGGAGATACGCGGCCTGACCGGGTGAGAATGTGTATGTGCCTACATTCAGTGTTTTGTGGGCGCCGACCTCTGAAAGTTCATAGTCTTCCGCTCCGAAGCCGAGCATAAATGAAAGATTGAAGTTTATTCCGACTCCGCTTTTTATCAAAGCATCATATGTTTTTATGTCAATATCGCCGGGATTAACGGTTATGAGAACCTCGTCGATTGAGTTTTCTGAAATATATTCAATCAGTTTGTCTTTCCCAATGTTTTTAAGCGAATTAAAGTCGTCCGTTGTATCTTCAAGCGAAACCGCTTTTACGTCGTAAGCGTTGAAATCTCCGCCTTCCGCTGCGCGGATTGAATCATCGATTGTTTCACTCTTCCCAACAATAAGAAGTGAAATCCTTTCAGGGATGTAAAAGCTGATTTTCTTTGATAACACAAGCTTTTTCCAGATACATTTTAGAATGACCGAGATAAGAAAATACAGCCCGTACATCGTCAGAATCATCTGACGTGAAAACAGAGTGCCTATCTTGAAAACGTAAAATATAATGCCTGAAGCGAGCAGATTATATCCGCTGAGCAGCAGCGCACCGATTATTTCTTCGTAATACGGGCGCTTGAATATTTTCGAATAAGGGTCCGAAAAAGTGCAGATAGCTATATTGAGAAGAAGGGCAATGTAAAAAAGCGGCATCCACGCATCACTTTTAACAAAATCGAGATTACCGAATTTAATGAAATAGGAGAGAATAAATGACGCGGCAACAGAAATGAGATCAATGACAAGAAAGTCAATATGACCCATTTTGCTTTTTCTTGTTTTTGCCGGCATACCTTTCACTCCCTTTCAGTGTATTATATCAAATTACTTATATGTTTTCAACATTTTTATTTATCTGTGCAGGGCATCGGCCGTCCGAAACTCTTTATTTCATCTGAAAAACGTATGACATACATTATCCCGAATACCAACGGACAGGATTTTCCCCTTCCTCTATGGATTTGGATTTAAAATAAAATTGATTTTTCTATTTACAAATACAAAAACCTGTTATATAATAATAACGGATAAAAGGGATTCATATCGGTATTTCGGGCCCGGTTTCCGGGTGCCGACAAAAAGGAAGTTTGCCAATGAAAGAATATGTTGATTTGCTGCATAACAATTATCCTGCGGTGTCATATATCTTCGTGTTCCTTTTCGGCATTGTCGTCGGTTCGTTTCTGAATGTGTGTATTTACCGTATTCCGGAGCAGCAATCGATAGTTACCGTGCCTTCTCACTGTATGAGTTGCGGCAAGAAACTGCACTGGTACGAATTGATTCCGTTGTTCAGCTGGATTTTCCTTAGGGGTAAATGCCGCGGATGCAAGGCGAAAATAAGCGCACAGTATCCTTTGGTTGAAGCGGCTAACGGCTTGCTGTGGTGTCTGGTGCTGTTTATGAAAGGGCCGACACTTGATTTCGTTCTGATATGCGCTCTCTTTTCTGCGCTCCTCGTTATGGGATTTATCGACGCGCGCACAATGGAGATACCGAACGGCATTGTTATTTTCATTCTTTTGATAGCCGTTTTGAGAGCGCTTCTGCATATCTTTATTTACAAAGAGCCGTGGCTTGACTTTGTACTCGGCTCGGTCATCATGGGCGGAGTCTTCTTCCTGATATTGTTTATCTCAAACGGCAGAGCAATGGGCGGGGGAGACGTAAAGCTGATGTTTGCCATAGGGCTGTTTTTGGGTCTGAAACTTACTGTTTTCGGGCTTGTAGCTGCCTGTGTGGTTGGCTCTGTTATTCATCTGACTCTTATGGCGGTCAAGAAAGTCGGACGGCAGCTTGCCTTCGGTCCGTATCTTGCCATTGGTTTCGCCATATCCGTATTGTGGGGAAACCTGTTCATAAACTGGTATATGACAAAGTTCTTTGTGTAATACGGGAAAGATTTTGCGTGGAAATGAGGGAAAACGTAAAGGGAAATCTTGCGTTTTCCCATATATATAAATTAAAAACAGATTTTTGATTTAAATTTAAGCGTAAGGATGGATGCTATATGGCTGCAAAAGCGCTGAACATTGAAGTCGGCAAGCGAATAACAAAAGTTTGCATAACCGAAAAAAGAGGCAAGTCGTTCGCTGTCAGCGATTCGTTTGCTTTTGTGACTCCCGAGGGTTGTGTTGTTGACGGGCAGATAGTCAGCGAAATAACTTTGGGTGACAAATTGAATGAGGAGCTCGCAATGCGCTCCGTGTCGGCTCAGGAAGTATATTTCTCAATAGCCTCTTCGAAGATAGCCAGCCGTGAGATTTCAATTCCGGCTGTTAAGGACGATCAGATTAAGAGCATCGTTACCACCAATGCTTCGGACTATTTCCCGGTTGACGTTTCGAAGTACAGCATTGACTCGGTGCTTCTTGAGAGAACTCCCGAAGAATGCAGAGTCCTGGTTGTCGCAGTACCGATTATCATTGTTGACAGTTATATTGCCCTTGCCGATTACGTCGGGCTGACAGTCAAAGCTCTCGACTACAGTGCAAATTCGCAGTTTCAGGTTCTTAAAAGTATCCGCGGCGGCGAAGGCGTTGATATGTTTATCACAATTGACGCAGATTCGTCTTCGGTTAATTTCAGCGAAAACGGTAACCTTCTGCTGCAGCGTTCATTGCCGATAGGCGGCGATGAAATGATTGTCAGATATATGGGTCAGAAGGAAATGGCCGATGATGAGTATATTGAGGCTCTTAGGAAACTCAGGGCAGGGGTCAAAGAAGTGACGTCGGAAAATCCTGAGGAGTCCGGTGAAGAAACGGCGGATGTTGTGGAAATCACCGATGAAGACAAAGCGGAAGAATCCGGAGATGCAGATTCAGATGAATCCGGCGAAGAGCCTTCGGAGGATGCTTCAGAAGAGCCCGCAGAGGAATCTCCCCGCGACAATTACGATCCGTTCGGTTACGGCGACGATGATGATGACGATTCCGCAAAAGTCATCGTTGATGACGTTGATCTTACCGACAGCTTGCTTAAGCTTGTTGCGGGTCTTTCAAGAAGCCTCGACTTTTTCCGCGGCGCTAACCTCGAGAAGGAGATAGGCAGAGTTGTTCTTATGGGCAGCTGTGCTCATCTTGAAGGTCTGAAAGAAGCCGTCGAAAAAGAGATAGGCGTCGGCACTTACTGGCTTGAGGAAATGGAAGACATCCAGGGCCTTGCCAATTCAATCGGTGACATTTCCGTTTATATCGGTTGCCTCGGTTCAAGAATGGCTCCTATGGACTTCCTGCCGAGAGACTATCTTGTTGCTCACGGCGGATCAAAGAAGAAGGCGCTGAACGATCAGAACTTCGGCTACTTCGGCGGAGCGGTCTGTGTGGTTCTCGCCCTTGCGCTTACCGCGTATTCACTCGGCGGGTATCTTTACAGAAATTCCAAGCTCAAGAAGACTGAGTCTGAGATTTCAAAGCTTGAGTACGCCGAGAAAGAATATCAGGCCTACCTGAGCTACACGGCGGCTGAAGGTTCAATAAACACCTTCGTTGATACTTCCGTCAATGTCAATTCAGAGCTCAAAGCATTTTTTGAGGAGATGGAAGAAAAGATGCCGTCGGATATTTCCGTGCTCACCGCCAACTGCACTCTTGAGAGTATAAGTATGAGCATTGAAACCTCGGGCTTTGACGAAGCGGCGAATATCGTCAGTGCGTTCAGAAGCTTCGAGAGCATAGATGTTATCCAGGTCAGCAATATGAGCAGGTCTGAGGGCGACGGTCTCTCGCTTGTTTCATTCTCAATAATCTGTAATTATCCGGTTCCGGAAACCGAGCCGGAGACAACGGTTGAAGAAACAACCGCTGCCGAAGAATAAGAAAGGAGGCAGACTCGATGAAACTTGATTTAATTAACGGTCTCAAAGAAGGTAAAAAGCTTTCCCCCAGAGATATTCAGATGGTCATCGTTATAGCCGGCCTTGTTATTCTTATCGCGGTTTACGTTCTCGTTTTCAATAACTACAATGCCAAAAATACTGAACTTACCGCTAAATTAGAAGAGCGCAACGCATTCTTGACAGAGCTTAAAGGCTATTATGACAACCTCGATACATACAAGGCGGGTGTTAACAACGCAAAAGAAAGCATCGCTGCTAATCTTGCCCGTCTTCCCGCCGGAATCAATGAAGAGGATTTTCTCATTTATGCTCTTGATTCCCTTGACGCTGTCGGCGCTTCCCTTATGGACATCAGTTTCAACGGCAACAGCGAGGTTTCTGAGCTGACTGTTGTCAGCAAGGACAAGTCAGGTCCGGGTATGGGTTGCGTTTCGGCTGTTACAATCACCAGCAATATGACTTACGACCAGATGAAGCAGTATCTTGATTATATCTATGAGGAAACAGAGGATATCACCTTCATCAACAACGTTTCGTATACTTACGACGCGGAGAATGCCACTTTGCAGACAACATTTAATCTTGCGAAGTATTACATTGACTCTGAGGTTTATGAATATGAACCTGTTCCTCTTCCCGGTGTCAATACAGGCACGGATAACCCGTTTGGCACGAGAGAGTAATTATCAGGAAGGGAGTGAAGCTCAATGGCTGGAAAACTGAAGAAGAATAACAAGGGCTTCTCCCTTGTTGAAATGATCATCGCCATTGTTATCCTCGGCATTGTCGGTATTCCTCTGTTGCACGCATTCGTTACTTCGGCAAACCTTCACACGAATTCCAAAAAATACGGCGAAGCAACTCAGGCAGCTCAGAATATCAATGAAATAGTTCAGGCGTTTCCGGTTTCCTATTTCGGTAAAAGCGGAGCGGATGCTGACCAGGGTCTTATTGATATGTTGGGCATCAATAGAGATAATCTCCAGCTTATACAAAACGAGAAAGACCTGCTTGTCAACAACGTTGACACAAAGGTTGTCGGCCTTAAAAATATCGTTTCGGGCGACGGCGCTTATGACTGCAGGCTTACGCTCGACAGAGGAGACGCTTCAAGTTCATCCTCCGACGGTTTTGTGGAAATCAATAACGAAAGGGTAGCGGAATATGCCCAGATGGACGGCGTATTTACCCAGAGCTACCTTGAGGGCGTCGATCCTGATAAAAAAGCTATTGTGGATACCAACCAGTATATAGCCGCCAACTCGGCGACTTTAAACAAAGCAACCATCTATGACGTCAAGCGCAGGGTTGCCGTTCTGATCCATGAATCCGACACCGAGTTTGAGGCGGACGGCACTACCCCGCTTGTTGAGTGTGAAGTTTATTTCAATTACGCCGTAAAAATCAGGTATTATCCGAGCGGTAACGTTGCCAGATACACGATGTATTATCCCGGCAGCGCCTTCGATAATGACAGTCCGCTTGATTTTTATAATGACTATGCTGTCAACGAAAATGTCAATAACAGCACTTACAAGAATCCTTATAAAGACGATCCCGGCGTTATGGCCCGCGGATATTCATACGATATTTTCCCCGGCGGCGTCAGCCAGCCTGCCGCAGATGAATTCCTGAATGTTTATCTGCTGTATTATCCGTTCTATCCCTACAGGTCTTCCGGCACATATACCTCAGAATATGATTCGTTCTTTATTTTGAATCCCGATCACATAAGAACAAAGGCGTTCATCATCAAGCAATGTCCGCTCGGTGAAGACTATACTCCTCTTTCCCGCACAGAAGACGGTCGCCAGACTCTTATGTCGAAGGAGCTCAAGTATAACTGCTGGATAAGATGTCAGACCGCGTTCAGCGCTGAAGGAATGGATTGGGTTTATACAAACGCCGCAACCAATCTCGGCGGCACAGGCTCAATAAAATCGGCAAAATTTGAGGCATATTACAATTCGGGTGCCGACGGCCATAATTTTGCGGTTGACGAAGGTCTCGGTAATCTTATCGGCACTACCAGGCGCACAAGGATTTACAATGTTAAGATTGAAGTTTTCAGGGCCGGCGCAATGAGCGGTACCGGCGCAAGCACTGTATTCAGCGGTGAGCCGATTTACACTTTTGAAGGCAGTAAGACCAAATCCTGATTTTCCCGATTATCAACTTATGACTTAACAAATCGGAGGCAGCTTTATGAAAAACAGATTTCTGAAAATCAAAGAAACGAAAGGGTCCGGTATTTTTACCGTGCTTATTGCCGTGCTGTTTCTGACTGCTTTCGGTACTCTGCTTCTCACCCTGACTTACACGTCCTATTCGATGAAGATAGCCGAGCGCCAGGGCAAGGTTGTTGTTTACAATGCATCCACGGCGATGGATGAAATCCGTGTCGGTGTTCAGTCGGCAGTTTCGGATTCCATAAAGAAAACTTACAAGGATGTAATGACGGATTATAACTACTATGCCGGTAACATCAAGGACACTTTCGCTTTGAAATTCAGTGAAGAAATAGAAAAATATACCTACACCCCCGCAGGAGGCGAGCCGAAACCCCTGCTCAATCCTTCGGGTAATACATATAACCTGGATGTGCTCGAGGCCTACATTAAAGAAGACAGAGGCGGTGTTAAATCCGTTACTTCCGATTCCTATACCCTCAGCAATAACCTCGGCGCATACACCAAAGACGAGACTACCGGTGTCATAACCCTGAAGGGTGTTCATATTGAGTATTCCAAGGGCGGCAGGGAATCCTCCGTCACATCGGACATAGTTATCACTCCTCCCGATATCGGCTTTTATCTCACCCAGTATGCCATTACGGGTATTCCCGAGTTTACCCTTATTAGCAAGGGTAACATCATTCATAAAGACGGTATCACTACTCAGATAGAGGGCAGCGCGTATGCAAACAGTGTTGTGCTGAATTCCGGAGCGTCAAGCACGCTCAATATCAAAAAGGGCAGTCTTATCTGCGCGGGCGATATCGAAGCCAACCCCGGTTCAAACTTCAATGTTGCAAAGAATGCTTCAGTCTGGGCAAAAAATATTGTTCTTGACAATAGCAGCAATGTCTCCCTTCTGGGCAGCACCTATCTTGCCGATGACCTTGAGCTGAACGGCACGGGTTCATCTGCCACTCTCGGCGGTTCTTATTTCGGTTTCGGTACCGGTATCATAGATGCCAGTAACAAAGTCAAGGATTCCGCAAAGTCAAGCGCGATTCTCGTCAACGGCAGTAACTGTACCCTTGATCTCAGCGACCTCAAAGATTTGATTATCGCCGGCTTCAGCTTCATAGGCAATGAGGGCAGATCGTATTATTCCTATGCAGGTATAACCGAGAATGACTCCAATAAAGATGAGCTCCGCGTCAGGCGCAACACCATGATGGGCGAGTCCATCGCCGTCAAGGGCAACCAGCTTGCTTATATCGTTCCGGCGTCTGCCGTCAATATGGTTTCGTGGCAGGTTCAGGAAGGCATCAACGATGTTTACGAAACTGTATTCCAAAAAGATGATGATGGAAATTTAGTTTATGACGATGACGGCAATCCCATTGTTATCAGCCAGGAGCTCATTTCCGAGGGCGAAGACGATTTTGTCAGGAACGATGACGGCTCGCCCTATAATCCCACAGTCAAGAAAGTCCAGGGCAATCCCATGATTATAAAAAACAGCGACTTCAAC
>JAILMJ010000073.1 GCA_024692685.1 Clostridia bacterium | reverse complement strand
CATCCGTCAACGCTCCGCTGACAATAAATTATGTTTATGCCGACGGCACCGAAGCGGCGGAAACCTACACCGACAGCGTGGAGATATTCAAAGATTACAGCGTAACCTCACCCGAAATTGAGGGCTATACACCCGACATCGCCAAAGTCGAAGGCACAATGGGCGATGAGGATATGGGCGGCAAGACCGTTACCGTAACCTACACCGCGAACACATACAAGGTGACATATGTTGTTGACGGCGAAAAGCTTACAGAAATGGACGCGACCTTCGGTCAGTCCGTTCCCAGACCTCGCACGCCGCAGAGAGACGGATATTCTTTCAAATGGGTTGACGAAATCCCCGCGACAATGCCTGCTCAGGATGTAACAATCAACGGCAAATTTACGGTGATTGAATATACAGCAACCTTCGTTGACGAAAACGGCGAAACTGTGGAAGCGATAACATTCACTGTTGAAACCGAAAGCATAACCGAACCCGCCGTTCCCGCAAAAGAGGGCTATGACGTAAAATGGAGCGCATACACTCTCGCCGCGGCCGATATAACAATCCCGGCGGAATACAAAGCACGTGAATACACCGCAAAGTTTGTTGACGAAAACGGCAAAACGGTCAAAGAAGTCAAATTCACTGTTGAAACCGTTTCTCTCGATGAACCTGCCGTTCCCGAAAAGACAAATTACACCGGCAAATGGGAAGAATATACACTCGGAGCAAAGGATATTACAATCAAACCCGTATATACTCTCGGCAGCAAAACGGTCGTTATCAAAGTAAACCTCGGTTACAAAGAATCAAAGAAATTTACTTTTGAACCGAAATACGTTCCCGAGGGAGCAACCGTACGCGTATTTTTTAACGGCGAAGACAGAGGCGAGGGCACTTCAATTGAAGTCAAAGAGCCGACCGGCAGTTACACTGTTGAATGCAAGGTTTTTGACAAAGACGGCAACGAAATCGCATCAAGCGGCGAAATCAGGGTTGAAGTTAAAAACAGCTTCTTTGACAGACTTCAATGGTTCTTCAGCGACCTCCTGGAAAATATACTCAAGCTGTTTACCCAGGCAGCCTGCTGATTATATGCTCATATAGCGTTTGTCAGACTGAGTGCAATTCTTTTTGAGTTCAGTATCCCACAAAAACTGTGGAGAACAGAAGTTTAAAACTTTACGGGGTCCGGCGTTAATTAACGCCGGATCCTTTTTCAGTGTTGTGGGACTTACTCAAGAAAAATTCCTGCATTTTGGATAGAATTTACGCAAAAGACCATTGGAGTTTTCGCTGCTGCCTTTTTGCCATGCGCAATACGGGTCAGCAAAAAACATATTGCAGTATGATCTGCGAAGTAAGTATTTCTTTTGCGCCGTATGCGGATGATATGCAGGTTTAACATTCATAAAACTGCGATTCCCATTGATTTCCCTCGATATTGTGCTTGGACTTCTTCCTATCATTTCTGCAATTTTTCGATAAATTAATCCGTTTTTGTAATATTTTCGTATACAACAGCGTTCTTCTATGGTAAGATGTTTATAGCTCATACAGTTCCTCCGTGTTTCTTGGTTTGTTTGGTCACTTCCATTCTACACGTGTTCTGTATGAGTTTTCATTTACTTCTTCTGTTGCACTTGATAGTATAATTCACCGCATATTGAAAAACAGGCACTGTTTCAGTGCCTGTTTCTTTATGTGATATAATTGTCACTTGTTTATTATCATATTGATATTGTTGTAATCGTTGGCGGGGTCTCTTTCTGATCTTGTGCTTTCTACAGAGAATGAACCGTCCGCTTCGATTGTTACGGAAGAATAGTGAGCCGTGAGGGTGTATCCGGCGAGAGCGGGGTCAGCCTTGCCTTTTACCGCATACTTATATGTAACACTTCTGCCCATCACTAATGACTCGGTTTCTCCGCTTTTACCCCTAAAAACTGTTACATGCTCTTTGACATCAAGCACGGTCCTTGTTGCATTTTCAACGGTGACGGTGTAATCATCGACATAATAATTCACATTGCTGTCGTCTCCCGGCTGATTGTCTCCGTCGGCTTTCACATCATCTTCAGTGCCGTATCTGCTGTAAGTGATATCCTTTACCCTGCCGTCGCAGTAAACACGGAATGTAAATGTCGTCTGGCCGGTATAAGCTGTAACATCTCCGACTTTGGGTACATATTCATCTGCGGTTCCTCCTATAATGGGAGTTCCGGGAATATCTCCGGATTCGGAATATTTGCCGATTCCGTGAAGGCTCTCTATCTCCTCCTGCTGGGAAGAAACCTGCTGTTCAAGGCCGGTGACTCTCTCTTCAAGAGTTTTGTCAACAATCTGATAGCCGAATAAACCCACAATTGTCGCAAGCAACGCTGCAAATGCTTTTTTCATTCTGAATCCTCCTGTAAAGAGATTGATTTCGATTTATTTTCTTCTGTCATATAATATTTCACGATTAGTCAGTCTTATGCGGCAATTAACTGCAGTTTTAATAAACGGGTAATTTTACCTGCTGTTACCGGAAAATAACAGCCTGCTGAGCAAACAATGAGAATTCCCTCAATCAGCTTCGCCGGTGCTGCTATAACCCGAGCTGTTCTTCACTGTAATATCCGGAATCAACAAGTATCCATTTGTAATTATTATCCTCCACAACAGGGCACTCACATGCAAAGGAAGGAACATCCCTCACATTGTTATTGTAGGATTCTCTGTCATTTATGGACGGCTCTTCCTCATGTATAACAGCTTCTGCCATTTCAACCGCTTTGGAAGCTAAAATCCGGTAATCTAATAATACTGAAATATTCTGTTTGCCGTTAATAATATACTTTACATTTTCAATTTCACAGCCCATACCGGTTATTATCGGCCATGAACCTGAATAAAGAAATTCAAGAGTATTTATTACACCTCTCGCCAAAGGGTCCGAATAGCAGAGAACAGCATCCAGATTTGTTGAGTCGGAATAACAAGCCGATATTATTGCGTCCATCCTGGATTGCGCCGCTTCCGGTGCATTTCCTGGGGTTGAGACTTCTTTAAAATCAGTTTGACCCGATTTCACATTAAGAATGCCTTGATCAATGTAAGGGTTCAGAATATCCATAGCGCCCGAGAAAAACCATCTTGCTGATTCGTCTCCGGGATCGCCCGCAAACAATTCAATGTTGTAAGGACCTTCAGTTGTATCAAGTTTAAGACGGTCTCTGATATATTCACCGTGTCTTTCGCCTGCGAGATAATGGTCAAAACAAACATAATAGCTTACGGCGTCGGAACTCATAATGAGGTCCTTGAATGAAATAACGGGAATGTTTCTTTCTTTTGCTAAATCAAGAACCGTTCCCAATGCATCGCCGTCAATCGGCGCAATAATAAGCAGATTGCATCCCGAATTAATCATTTCTTCAATCTGTAAAACCTGAGTTGCTATGTCTTTTGACGCGTATACCAGAGAATAATTGATTTGCTTATTATTAAAGTCGTTTTCAAACTGAGAGGCGGCAGTCGTCCATTCAGAACTGCCGGAAGGCAGCGAAACGCCGACTTTTATGTTTTCAAAGCCAATCTGAGGAGGTTCGACCGTTTTTTTAGGATTGAAAAACGCAATGATTTTACTGAATGTGCGCTGTAAAAAGTCACCGGCACTTCTGAAAAAAACAGCCGTTTTTTCAAACAGGTTTTTAAAGAATGCTTTGATGCCCTGAAAGGCATTCGTTTCAGGCTCGTTATCTTCAGCCGGCGGCTCTCCTCCTATTAGCGGTTCATTTCTTTTCGGGCTGATATTTGTTTTGCTTGTTTTATTTTCACCGTCAACTATCTTCAGAGCTCCGGGGCTTAAACTATACATTGTGGTGATTACTCTATCGTTGTCATCTATTACACAGTAATCAACTTTACCAAGAGCCTTTACGTTCGTTTTTGCGTTATTTCCGACGTGAACACAAAGTTTTTTGACATCATTGTTTACATTGCAGGAACAGCTGTCATAAATATGAATCGTGTCATAGCTGCCGTAAAGGGAAGCGACAGTATTCCTGCGCACATATATTTCGGATA
>JAILMJ010000052.1 GCA_024692685.1 Clostridia bacterium | reverse complement strand
CAGCGCGGCATGATTGCTATCCTCAAAATCCGCGCAATGTTTGAGGATTTCGGAAACGGTATGCTCAGCGACTCCGAAATCATCGAGGGCGTCGAGGTAATGCGCGCCGCCGAGGAGAATTATTCAAAAGAGCCCGCTCTTCCCGATAAATCCCTTCCGCGCAAGGAGCGCAGGGCAGTTATGCTTCAGAATGAAGAGATTGAAATCGGCCGGATGGTTAAGGACGAGTATAATAAATTCACGACTGAAGAATTCGAAATCAAATGCGAAATGGCGCAGCAGACAGTTGACGCAGGTCTTGAGGGCATACTCGCTTTTGACGACAGAAAAATCGCCGAGGCGAGAGTCCTGCCGACCGGCACCGAAACCGAGAAGGCAATCCGCAAGTATTCGCTTGAATCCGCGAAGCAGATGCGCACGAGCAAGCGCACCATAAACAGAAGATACAACGGCGTTATTCCCGAGTTTGACGAGAGCGTATTCGATACTCTCTTTGCCGCCGAGGAAGAAAACGACGAGGCTCAGAGAAAGCTCTATGAGGAGCTTGACGCCGCTTCATCCGCCGAAAAAGAGGCTCTCAAGGTTGAGATTGCAAAGCTCAAGAAAGAGGGCAGGAAAATCAATTCCGATATCCGCAAGGCCTCCAAGGAAAGCTCTGTCTATAACAGAGTCATCAAGCCCTACGCCTCCGCCGAGAAGCTTCTCAAGCAGCGCGAGGATTATACGCATTACGCCGAGATCGAGGCTATGTATGACGGCGCGAAGCAACGCGTAGCCGAGGAGGAGGAGCGCTCCGCCCGCGAGGCAAAAGCCGAAGCCGAGCAGAAACGCCTCGACAGAGAAAACAGGAAGAAGAAGTAAAGCAACGCCCCGCAGGTCCGCCCTGCGGGGATTAAATACAGATATCAATGAGAAACAGCCATATTTTTAAGATACGGTAAATCGAAGCTCAGGAAGGGCGTCACGAAGATCGGCGGCGACCATGCAATTTATGAGCAGAAGCCGGAGGAATGCGGCGAGGTCATAAAGTCATTTATTGATGGATTAGACAGCTACATTACGGTTTGGTGAGGTAAAAATGAGCAAATACAATAAAATCATATCTTATATAATCGTTGCCGTTACGGTTTTTACTCTTCTTCCGCTTAAAGCAGCGGCACAGGAAAACATACTTCTCTCATATCCGGAATATGACGAGAGGATTACCCAATGTTATGAGTATGAAGTTTCGGTAACGCAGAATAATAAGACGATACCGTTAAAGGTTTATGACAGATGCAATTCTTCCACACTGCTCGGTAACCGGACAAAGAGGCCCGATATGCACAGGAGATTCTGTGAATTCGCCTTTTCCGGAGAATCTGTTACGGTAAATATCAGGGTTAGAAAAGATTTCAGGAATTATTCTGTTATTCCAAGCGCGAAACAGTTCCCGGTGTCATTCAGCGACGGAGTTATATCCGTTACAGTATCGGAGCCTGACGATTATTTTATCCTGCGTCTTGATTCCGACGACAATACCGTTCTCTCGGTATTTGCCGATAAACCTGAAACCGACAGTTATATTAAATCAGATGAATCCGTTCTTATTCTTGACGATAAATGGAACGAAATGAGTTCAGGCGAATATCTTACAATTGACGGTAAATCATCATTTGTCAAATCGGAGTCAGACGGAAAAACACTGCTTACCCGTGCAAACAATTCTGAGCATCCGGTTACATCCGTCTATGTTGCTCCCGGCTGTGTGCTGAATTCCAGGGTAAGAATCGAAGCCGCGGGAGTGAAGATATCCGGCCACGGTATAATTCTTGACCCGTATTCTGATATTTTCGCTGCGGATATCCGTAATGCTCCCGATAAATTCTTTGTTCTTCTGGGCGCTGCCGATTGCTCGGTCCGTGATTTAAAAATCCTTGATTCGCAGAATTATTCTCTTACTCTCGGCTGGCTTTGCGACCGCACGGTTATAGAAAATGTAAAAATACTTGCATCCACGATGTGTACCGACGGAGTATCTGTTTTTGAAAGCAGAAGTATAAATATCAAAAACAATTTCATTTACGCCGGCGATAATGCCATAGTTTTCGGCGGAGATTGCTCGGGCAGCGATTTTGAAAACAATATAATCGGAACAACCTGCGCGGCATTTTTCCCTCAGAGCAGCATTTCGGGCACAGTCACTTTCAGGGATTCATTTGTTTTCCGCTGTGATGAAGGATGCGTGAATAACTGGTACGGCGCGTCCGGAGACGGATCGGAGATCGAAAATATCATATTTGACCGCCTCGACTGCACCGATGTCACCGTGTTCCCCTGGCTGTTTTGCGCGCGGAACCAAGGCTCGCCCGCCAAGAATTTTACTTTCATTAACACCTCGATTGTTTCTTCACGCGGAACGGCTTATATAACGGAACCTGCGAACGGTAAGTCGGTTATAATATCGGTTGATTCTCAGGATGAATTTCCTGCATGCGGATACCGTCTTGCTTTTAATAATCTGTTTGTTGACGGCATCTGCGTCACATCTGCCGATGATTTGGTTTACAGCGCTCCGGATAATTCAGTAACAATGAATTTCACAAGCACTGATAACTGTGAAATCAATCTTCACACGTCGGAATCCGTGGTAAATTATATTTATCCATATAAAATATTTATCGGCGGTTGCGAAACATTTTTATCAGGATGCCCTGCGGAGAATGAAAACGGTATTCTTTTACCGGCTGAAATTCTAAGCAGACTCGCGATTGAAGATAAATCGAAAATCGTAACTGTTGAAGGAAAAATATATATTCAGTTAAATGATTTGAGCTCATATTGCGCCGGAGTGTCATACGACAAAGCCAAAGGCATTATTTCAATAAAAAAGCCTTCTTATAAAACAGATAATCTCATTAAAGACAACGCCCTCGCATTCAGCCGCTGGACTGAAATGATTTGCTATGAATCCGGTCTGACCACTTCAACATCAGGCGGAGACTGTATATACTGTCTGGATGTTGATTCAAAAAATTCGGCCGCGGGAATGAAAACCTTCATCACCGATGAAATACTGCGTAACGGCTCAGGCAGATACAGATTGGCATTCAGCGCGAAAACTGCCGCCAAAACAAAGCAAAAACTGCGTGTCGGTCTGAGCACTGTTCCGCAGAATTGCGGATATTACGAGCATACGGCAGAGCTTACCGGTAAATGGCAGAGTTTTTCATTTGCCTTTGATTTATCCGGCGCGGATCTGAATGCAGTTACCGACGTTTTTATTTCATTAAGCAACAAAGGCAATTCCGGCTTCTCGGCTCAATTCAAAGATTTTGCTTTTTATTATGAAGACGGTCCCGACAGCCCCGATAATCCCGCTCCGCCGTCAACATATATCCCCGAAGCTTACATAATCAATGGCAACAGCCCTGACAACAGAAAGACTTACGGCTACCGCACAACGGTAACTTTCACCGCCGTTGTTCCCGAAGGCGGAAGTGTTCAGTGGTATGTTGACTCAAACCCTGCAGGTAACGGCAACACTTTAACCGTAAAAGACAAAACAAACGATTATACGGTTAAGGTTGTTGTTACAGACAAAAGCGGCAAAAAGACAATGGATGAGGAACAGGTAACGATCAGGCACGGCTTCTTTGATATTTTAATCTGGTTTTTCGTTCATCTGTTCAATCCGGGAGCATATGATATAAAGCAGTAAGAATTATAAAAAAAGGCCCGGTGTTTGACTGACAAATTCCGGTTTGTCGAGATAAACACTTATTCCAAAGTGCTGTTCATAAAGTTGGGCGGCACTTCAAATATTATCTGATTTATAACTAAATGTGCCTCATCGGAATTATCCGGTGAGGCTTTAAATTATATAAACGGCACGATTGCTTCT
>JAILMJ010000035.1 GCA_024692685.1 Clostridia bacterium | reverse complement strand
TATGCATTTGCCGAATATAAAAAGGGGAACGTGGCCGTTGAGCAGGCGCTGGAAAGGTACGCGCCGCTCGTTGAGGACTATCTCAGAAGGAATCCGGGCATCCTCTCCGACACATCCTCCTTCTGGGACAGCCATATGAATAAGATAAAGCCTTTTTATTTCGGGATTCAGAAGCCGGACGACCTGATAATAACCGCTTCTCCCGAGCAGTCTGTAAGAGAGATATGCAAACGGCTCGGCATAAAACATTTTATCGGTTCCGTTATAGATGAAGATACGGGCAGAATAACAAGGCTTTGTATGAGGGAAAACAAGCCGAAGGCATTCCTTGAGCTTTATCCCGGTGAAAGTATAGACTCATTTTATACCGACTCTCCCGAAAACGATTCCCCGCTTATTGAAATAGCGGAAAAGGCGTATTTGGTCAGAAAAAACAAAATATCAAGAATAAAATAAATTCTGCACACGGGTGAATCGGCTCGGTGCGGTTGATAAGGGTGATTATATGATAGCTGCGGTTGATGTTGATCTCCAATACTCGGGCAGGGCATTATTCCGCCACGCCGATATAACTTTTACACGAGGCAATTGCTATGGCCTTATCGGCGCAAACGGAGCAGGGAAATCAACCTTTTTAAAAATTCTTGCAGGTGAGCTTGAGCCGACGGGAGGTAAGGTCAATGTTACTCCCGGCGAGAGGATTTCAGTTCTCAGGCAGGATCATTTTGCCTACGACGACTGCGATGTTATTCGCACGGTTCTTCTCGGCAATAAGCGCCTTTGCGACATCATGGATGAAAAAGAAGAGCTGTATTCCAAAGAGGAAATGAGCGAAGAGGACGGCCTGAAAATCAGCGAACTTGAAGAGGAATTTGCCGAGATGGACGGCTGGAGCGCCGAGAGCGATGCCGAGATACTTCTCAACGGACTCGGAGTCACGAATGAGTGGCATAATAAGCTTATGGCAGATTTGCCCAATGACCTTAAAGTAAAGGTGCTGCTTGCCCAGTCTCTTTTCGGTTCTCCCGATATTCTGCTGATGGACGAGCCTACGAACCATCTCGATATTGAAGCCATTTCCTGGCTTGAGGACTTCCTGATGGATCTTGAAAGCACGGTTATCGTTGTCTCCCATGACAGGCATTTTCTCAATACGGTGTGCACTCACATAGTTGATATTGACTACGGCAAGGTGACGCTCTACACGGGTAACTATGATTTCTGGTTTGAATACACACAGATGCGCCAGAGACAGCTCAAAGAGCAGAACAAAAAAGATGAGGCAAAGGCTGAGGAACTGCGCAGGTTTATTGAGCGGTTTTCCGCGAACGCTTCCAAATCAAGGCAGGCAACAAGCAGAAAGAAATTGCTTGACAGCCTCGATTTAACTGATTTGCCGGTCTCGTCGCGCCGTTTCCCGTTTGTGAGTTTCAAGCCCGACAGGGAAGTCGGCAACGATGTTGTCACAGTATCCGGTATTTCAAAAACCGTCAACGGAAGAAAGGTTCTGGATAATGTTTCGTTTACCGTTCTTCCGTGTGAAAAGGTAGCTTTTGTCGGCACGGATGCTGTTGCAAAAACGACCCTGTTCAGAATTCTTGCAGGTGAACTCGAGCCGGACGAGGGTTTCGTGAAATGGGGAGTTACAACGAGCACCTCATATTTCCCGTCTGATAACTCTCAGTTTTTTGACGGTGTTGAGGATAACCTGATTGACTGGCTGAGAGGTTACTCTAACCTCATTTTTGAGAGCGATGTGAGAAGCTGGCTCGGCAGAATGATGTTTTCCGGTGATGAGGCGCTGAAAAAGGCAAAGGTGCTTTCCGGAGGAGAAAGAGTCCGCTGCATGCTCTGCAAAATGATGCTTTCCGGCGCCAATGTGCTCATATTTGATGAGCCTACAAACCATCTTGACCTTGAATCCATCGCCTCGCTCAATGACGGACTGATTAAATTTCCGCAGACAATTCTCTTTACCTCTCATGACCATCAGTTTGTGCAGACCGTGGCAGACAGAATTATAGATATCACCACCGGAAGTCACTTTGATAAGAAGATGACCTTTGATGAATATCTTGAAGAGATGAAAAACAAACAGTAATCAAGAAAAAACGGCGTGGCCCGATGCCACGCCGTTTTCAGTTTAACCTGATATTATTTTTTATTGCCGAAAAGGCCTCTGATTATTGAGGTCGCTCCCGTACGCATTACTGAACTCAGGGCGGTAGTTGCCGCTCTTTTCATAACGGTCTGGGGGCTCGAAACCTTGCCGCCGAAAGCTGAATTCATAACATTTGTGCTTATCTGACGGCCGACTGATGAAGCAGCGGAAGTGGCTGCTCTCTGAGCTGTTTTTGAGAAAAGGGACTGGGTGGATTTTGAAGATTTTGAGTTCTTCTTAGCCTCTTTTTCCGCCTCTTTTTCTTCCTTGAGTCTCTGCTTTTCAAGCTCAGCTTCCCGAGCTTCCTTTTCACGCTGCTCGGCGAGTTCTTTCTCAGCTGCGGTTATAATTTCGTAGGCGGTTTGCCTGTCGATATCTTCCCTGTATTTAAGCTCAAACTCGTCGGAGTTGATATTGTTCATCACGGTTTGCTCGTCTGCCGGGCCCATCAGACTCTGAGGAGGCAGGATTTTTGCTCTCTCAACGATTGTGGGTATACCTTTTTCATCAAGAAAACTTACAAGCGCTTCACCCGTGCCGAGTGATTTGAGCTCTTCCTCGGAATTGAAACCGGGATTTGCCCTGAATGCGTTTGCGGCGGCTCTGACTGCTTTTAACTCAGAAGGAGTGTAGGCTCTCAGACCGTGCTGAATTCTGTTGGAAAGCTGTGCCAGGACTTCATCCGGAATATCCGAGGGAGACTGGGTTACAAAATATACACCTATACCCTTTGAACGGATGAGTTTGACAACCTGGACTATTTTTTGAACGAGCGCCTTGGGAGCGTCGTCAAAGAGCAGATGCGCTTCATCAAAGAAGAACACCATTCTCGGCTTGTCAAGGTCGCCGACTTCGGGCAGCTTTTCAAATAATTCGGTAAGCATCCAGAGAAGGAATGTTGCATAGACGGTCGGGCTCTGAATAAGTCTCAGGCTTGAAAGGATGTTAATATATCCTCTGCCATCGCTGTCGGTTCTTATCCAGTCTCTTATATCGAGATCCGGCTCTCCGAATACATTGATTCCGCCTTCTTCCTCAAAAGCGAGGAGCGCTCTTTGAATTGCGCCTATGCTGGCGGTTGAAACATTGCCGTATATAGTTGTGAACTCCGCTCTGTTGTCTCCGACATATTGAAGCATAGCTCGAAGGTCTTTAAGGTCGATAAGTTCAAGTCCGTTGTCATCGGCTACTTTGAATACTATGCTCAATACGCCTGTCTGAACATCGGTGAGATTGAATAATCTTGCGAGCAGGGTCGGCCCCATATCGGAGACAGTCACACGAACGGGGTGTCCTTTTTCGCCGAATATATCCCAGAATCTTGTCGGGTATGCTTTGTATTCAAAGCCATCGATGCCGAAAAACTCGATTCTCCTTCGCATATCTTCGGTGTCAATACCGGGCTTGCACATTCCCGAAAGATCGCCTTTCACATCACTGAAAAACACCGGAACTCCCATATCTGAAAAGGACTCTGCAAGCACTTTCATCGTTATGGTTTTTCCTGTTCCCGTTGCGCCGGC
Organism: Clostridia bacterium; assembly: GCA_024692685.1. Classification (GTDB taxonomy): domain Bacteria; phylum Bacillota; class Clostridia; order Oscillospirales; family Acutalibacteraceae; genus CAG-177. Next base: position 1,276 of record JAILMJ010000035.1, on the reverse strand, counting down.
AATGAGGCCGTGACGGTTGGCCAATGCGGGCAGAAGATAACAGTTCTTATCCGATTTCGCTATCCACACTTTTTGATTAAAAAACATATCCCATTCCTCCGTCTGACTTTTAAAGCACCGTATAGTCATCAAAAAGACCTCTTTCTGAGAACAAAAGTGTCTTGGAATCCGGTTTGCGCATTGAAAACAGGCCTTGCGGATGAACGCGATGGTCTGTACGGTGTTTTATCACCTTATTTTAACATCATGCGATGAAAATGTAAAGATTATTATATAAAGATGAAAAATAAATGAAGCGCAGATGTTGACTTTTAAATAAATATGTGCTAAAATACGCGCTGTTGAAAGATGCGGGTGTAGTTCAATGGTTAGAATTCCAGCCTTCCAAGCTGGCTGTGTGGGTTCGATTCCCATCACCCGCTCCATTTTTATGCGCTTGTAGCTCAGTTGGATAGAGCAACTGCCTTCTAAGCAGTGGGTCGGGGGTTCGAATCCCTCCAAGCGTGCCACGAAAAAGCAAGTCGAAAGACTTGCTTTTTTTCAATGATATCCGTTTCTGTATGAACGGTTGATAAATGCTTTGCGTATTAAAGGAAAGTATAGCATTTTATATCATACAAAAGAAAAGTACAATAATTCACCGGGAATATTATCAACAAGGAATCTCTCATTCTTTGTTTCAAAGCACAGGTATCTTTTATTTGCCTTCAAAGGCTTTATTTTTTTGACGTGTACTGCTATAATAAAAACATCAATCGCGATTCGGCGGGATAAATAACAGTTTGTCGGGAGATCGGGATCCGGCATCCGGATTCACAGTTATGATGAAGAAAAACCTTGAAAAATGGTGATGTAGAGGTTTTTTTACAGCGATTGAGGGTTCTGTAAATACCATTTGATAGACAGGCGGGTTCGTTTTCGGATAAACTAAAGCCATGCAAAGGGGATCGTAAAGATGATGATTTCGGAAAAACTGAAAGAAGCAAGGCAGAAAGCCGGCATGACACAGGATCAAGTTGCAGAGAAGATCATGGTATCCCGTGTGACCATTTCCCATTGGGAAAACGGAAAGTCCTTGCCCGATATTGTCAGTTTGATAAGTCTCAGCGATCTCTACAACATCAGTTTAGATGAGTTGGTGAAAGGAGATTCGAAAATGACGGAGAAGGTAAAGAAGGACGCAAAAGATGCCAACAACAACAAGAGACTGATCAGAATAACAGGTATGCTGGTTATCGCTGTTCTGCTCGTGTATGCTGTCAGTACAATTGTAGGC
>JAILMJ010000067.1 GCA_024692685.1 Clostridia bacterium | reverse complement strand
GTTTTTTACCTTCTATAACATTATACAGTATATTTATTATATAATATGTTATATTGGATTTCAATACTCACTTTTCTTTTGTAATGAAAATAAGCGGAAGAATAAAATGGGCTCTAATTCATTTTACTCTTCCTTTAAAATATTACAATCGATTTTTTAGCATTAAAGCACTATGACATTTATACGCTTAATTCTGACTGCTCCCACAGGCAAGCCTGTGGGGTTCTGATTGCCAAGTTTAGCTTGTAATCGTACATCATTTTCAGACTTTGGAGTTACAAGTGTAAATCTGTTTGAATCAGGACTTTCATTACCAAGCAGTCCAACGACCACATTAACGGTAAATTTCTGCTTTTCAGCATGGAAGTGACAGTCAATCTCCCTGGTATTGTTAAGTTATTAAGATACTTTGATTCCGCTATTTAATACTTTAATTTTTTGAGCCTTGATCCTTGTGATTAAGGCTTTTTCTCTGTTGTAGTGATTCACAAATTCTGTAATACATTTATTTTTATCTATATTCTGTGTTTTAAAATTATAGCAGTAGAGTAGAAATGATGAATACCAGTCTCTTTGTACTTTTGTACCATCCTGAAGTTTGTACAGTCTGTCTGACGATTTCTTTTTAATATATTCATCAGCAGTATGGTCATACTGTGAAGCTCTGTAATTATTTGGAACTTCTATGTATGTACCGCCGGATACCTTAAATTTCTTTTCTACAGCAGTCTGAAATCCGGAAGGACATCGGTTTTTTATAGATTTGCCAAAACGTTTCTTTTTATTAATTTTTCCTTTGCTGTTTTTGGTGGTTTCTTTAGCTCGTCTCATTAATTTGCCTGCATTCTTAGGCTCTGTTATAAATATATTTCCAAGACTTCGTAAGTGATTAGCATCCTCATTTATCGCAAGCTGCCTGTTGACTGCATTGATACGGCATAATTCAGAATGTTTAGCTCTCAGCTTTTTATAATGATTCGAGTATTTCCAGGTCTTACGACCTTTCTTAATAGTACCGTCATCGTTGTAATTTTGCGGATTGGATGCTCTTCTCGACCTGTCCATAGCACGATAGAGCAGACGTTCTTTTTTTTCGGAAGTCTGGATACTGTTACCGCGCTCTGAAAGATTCTTTAAGCCGACCTCTGTATCAGATGTGTAAGCAACCGTCTGAGTGCCGATATCTGCACCTATCACTCCGTTACCATATTTATGACGCAAATTGCCGCTCTTATCATATTTAGGCTTTGCTTTGCCTTCTATAGTCAGGTGCAGATACACTCTGTACCTGCCTCTTATCATTTCAGGTACAAGCGTTGCATAACATGGTCTGTATGTATCTATGCAATAATCGTCTTTATCAAATGTATTTACTGCCATAGTATCTATAAATTCCGATTCAGCAAGATACAACAGAACAGCATTTACCTCATCCTGTTGGAACCTGTCGTTTATTCTTACTCCAAAACAGATTTTTCCAAGTTTAAACATCAGCTTGTTGTCTTTTACGGATATTGGAATACCGCGATTTCTTTGTTTTGCTCTAACGCAGGGTAATTCTCCATATTTTGAGAAATGTATAGTTTTGCCGTTACCATAAAGACATTTTTCAATACCGCTCCAGACATCCTCTGCCTTAGTTAATGCGAAAACTGAACCTATTCCGTATTTCTTGCCGATGGGGATCATTGATGTCCTGCAATAATTCCAAGTGATATTATATGCTTTTTGCATCTCTTTGAGTTGCTTGGCAAAATTTTTGCGTTTAGCCTTATTTTCTGTACTGCCATACAAAGACAGCAGTTTGCGATATCTCTTTGTACGTAAAAGCTGGTCATATTTCTTTTTCATAAGACCAACAAGCTCATTGCCTGCCTTGCGGATCTTATCAGAGAGGGCTACGATTTTAAGGACATTCTGATAAGGTATATCAGTCTCAGCGACTAAAACATGCCTGTCGGATAGTTTATGATATTTTTTCAAAAGTTTCTTATATTCCTTATCTGTCATGATTTTTCTGCTCCTCAATATACTTAATTACTGTAGCTTCACTTATATGCCCTACAGTTGAAACAAAATATCCCCGGGACCATAAAACACCGCATTTTGCATAAAACTGTTTAAGTTGCGGAAATATCTTAAAAAGTTCTGTTGCACTGATACTTTTAAGAGTTCTGACAGCGTCACATGGAGCAACCGTTTGCGGAACGTCTATAAAAATATGTATATGGTCAGACATCACTTCAAGTGCTTTTATATGATAATTATAATCGTTACAGATCTTCTGAAAAATTTGCTTTAACGTATCCTCGAATTCTCCTTTCAAGACAGAGAATCTGAATTTAGGACACCATATAATATGATACTGTATCAGGTATTTACAGTGCGAAGCACTATGGTATTGTTCCTCTCTCATATATTATTCCTCATCCTGATACTTAGAATCCCGCCACTCCCTGTTAAAGGTGTGAACTTTATAAATTCCATTAAGTGATCAATCTGCAAACTTAATGTCTACCGTTTTAATACCACTCAAATTTTAAAAATATTTTATTTCTGTATCGAGAATGTCTTTGTATCATTTCACCATTACTCATTATGTTTTTTTCTAACTGATATTTTTCTTGAAAGCCTTTATCTGTTTTGACACTTATACTCTATTCACTTTAACAAAACGTAATGGTTTCAGCAGCTGAACCGGAACAAATTGAAGCATCAGTTCCTTCTCTTCCCGCTTTTTTAATATGCATTTTGTTTCTTTTTTTGTTTGCAAATATATTATATCACAGGTTTATAAAAACAGTGTGTCCTTTTTTGGGACACTTAACAATATTTTTTATATAAATTTGATATTCAAAAATATCGACCGAGATTCCATAAAGTTTTTAGACTAAGCTTTCCATATTGTATAATGAATTTATCTTAAATGTTCGCAGTTATTAATACATCTGTTCTTCGGACATATATTTGTAATCTTTTGAGCCGTAGTCTGAAATGCCGGCTAAATCATACCGATTTATTAATTTCATTTACTTCATGGTTCACTTACTTCATTTATATTATTCATATATCGTATATCTGTTTATATTATTTTCAAGTAAAAGGAAAGCGGCTTTCATCCCACACGCAAGCATGTGGGTTTTTCGCCGCAATTTTATAACGCTCGCCAAAATGCCTATCACTTCACGAATGAGAATTAAGCCATTCGGTGACTATTGATTTGACACTTTCAGGATCGTTCTGCGCGTCGGTTCCGGCGATGGCGAGAACCTCTTTGACGGTTGCGTTTGGTGCGGCGGACTGGATTTTGCTCTGTGTTCCGGCGTTGCCTGAGCCTGCGTGCGTACAAAACGGTATGATTGTCTTTCCGCTGAAATCGTAGCTTTCGAGGAAAGTGTAGCAAATCATCGGCAGATCCCCCCACCAAATCGGGTAGCCAAGGTAGATGGTATCATATTGGTCGAAGTTCGCAATAGTGTCCTTGGTTTCGGGACGGGCATTATTGTTTTGCTCTTCCTTTGCAACGTCGGTCAGCTCCTTATAAGTCGTCGGATAGTTGTCCTCCTTGGGCAGTATCTCAAAACTGTCAGCGCCTGTTTGCTCAGCGATCATATCCGCAACGATAGCAGTGTTGCCCTTCTCTATCACACCGACTTCATATTGTTCCCCTGTGCGTGAAAAGAAAACAACAAGCGATTTGTTGTCAGTCGTAGTTTTACTGCTATCCGCTTTTGTCTCATTCGTTTGGAGTGTAGATTTTTCGGCAGAAGTCGTACTCTCTGTCGTGTTATTATTTGTAGAACAACCCGCAAAAGCTAAAATGATCGACAAGACCATCAGTATAGAAATTACTCTTTTCAAAACAATCCTCCGTTACGCTTTTTCATATGCAGGACTCCAAACGGCAAATTGCTCCAGCTGTTCATCTGTGCGGTAATAGTATCGCTTGCCCTTGTCGAGCTTCGCAATTTCAGCCATCTCCTCGTCTGTCAGAGAGAAGTCTAAGATATCGAGATTATCCCTGATGTGATTTACATTTTTACTGCCGGGGATTACGGCAAAGCCCATTTGTGTATGCCAGCGCAGAATCACCTGAGCCGGTGATTTGCCGTACTTTTTGCCGAGTGCAGTAAAAACAGGCTCTTCCATAAGGCTCTTGTCGCCGTGTCCCAACGGATACCAGCTCATCAAACGGATACCGTATTGATCAAGCGTGTTCCTAAGTTCCTTTTGAGTGAAATACGGATGCGCTTCCACCTGAACAAACTGCGGTATGATCTCCCACTTGTTCTGCAATTCATCAATGTATTTACCCTCGAAGTTTGAAATGCCTATCGCTTTAGCCTTGCCTTCTTTATACGCCTTTTCAAGCTGACGGTAGCCTGCAAGCCAGTTGCCTGCCGGCTGATGGATATAAAGCAGGTCGACATATTCAACGCCTAAACGCGCTAAGGTTTCATTGACCGCATCCGGATTTTCGTACTCCGTCGGCCAGAGCTTTGTTGAAAGAAAAATATCCTCGCGTTTTACACCGCTGTCTTTCATACCGCGTCCGACAGCGCGCTCGTTCACATAAACATTAGCCGTGTCAATCAGCCGACAACCCATTTTCAGAGCTTCTCTGACGCTGTTTTCCGCATCGGAAGGAGCGAGCAAATAGGTTCCGATTCCCGTGACCGGGCATTTTTGTCCGTTGTTTAATGTTAAATAATCCATTATTATCCTCCTTAGTATGTTGAAGCCTTAGAACTTGTCAATTCCCAATTTCCGTTTTCTTTTCGCAGTGTAAAATCTCCCTGCAAATGCCATAAATGCTTTGAGCCGCCGTATACAGCCGCCGTTACACGGCTTCTCCCGGTCATCACTGCCGTATCTCCGTTTATCAGGACATCTATCGCGTCGTGTTCGGCAGAATAATAGTTGAAGGTTCCGTCAAGCAAACCTTTGATAAAGGTTTCTTTTGACTGCCTAACGCCTGTCATATGCAACAAATAATAATCATCAGCCAAAAGACCTTTCAAACCTTTTTCATCTTTGTTGATCATATATGTCCAATAGCGGCGGTAAAGCTCTTTGATTTTTTCTTCATCGTTCATTCTTTCATGTCCTCCGGATTTAGGTAGCGAATGACCTTTGCCGGCACACCGCCCACCACCGCGTAATCCGGCACAGACTTTGTGACGACCGCGCCGGCTGCAACCACAGCATATTTTCCGATAGTGACGCCCGGACAGATTGTTACGTTCATTCCCAGCCACGCATTTCTTTTGATTAGTACTTTAGCATACGTGTAAGTGATATGCCTGTCATACATGTCGTGATTTATGGCAGCGATTTTTAGTCCCGGAGCCGCCATTACGCCATCCTCAAACTCAATTCCTCCCGATGCAGAAAGAATTGCCGAATGGTTGATAAATACATTTTTTCCAAAGGTAACGCGGTTGCCAAAATCACAAATAAACGGAGTCAGAATTCTGACGTCGTCGAGCTTTCTGCCAAATAACTCTTCAAGATACTCCACATAAGACGGATCGTTGGGCAATACGGCGTTTGCTTTGGCGCATAGCGTTCTGGCGCGTATCATTTCATCAGCCGCTTCTTTGAAATACGGTTCGCGGTTATCGGTAGGTCCCCCCTGATCCATCAATTCATAAATATATCCGGCTTTGTAATCCATATCCATCACCTCTTACATCAGACCGTTGGCAGCCAGCCAGCGATGTACGCTTTTTTTACAACCGTTGGCATTGCTTCCGGTTATCGGAAGTCCCTTCTTCACGTTTGCGCCCTTCGCCAGCTTTTCGATGTCACGCTCGCTTTTGCCCATACCGCTGCCTTCGTTGGTGCAAAGCGGAAGAATCGTTTTGCCGCTGAAATCATAGCGCTCCAAAAAGGTAAAAACAGCCATCGGCATCGTACCCCAGTAATTGGGATAGGCGAGAATGATCGTATCATAACTGTCAAGGGTATCGGGATAAGCCTTCAACTCCGGACGTGCGTTATTGCGCAGATCCTTCTTTGCCTCATCAATGCAGGTCATATAGACGGGTGAGTACGGCTCATTCATCTCGATTTTGAAGCTGTCGGCATCCATCATTTCTTTGATGATATCGCATACGATCTCGGTGTTGTCGACCTTCACATAACGCATTGCTCCGCCAAAGTAGTTTTCATCCGCTCTCGAAAAGAAAGCGATCAATGTTTTTGCCATAATAATGTCCTCCGTTCATTTTTTCTGTTTAAATTATAGCACCAGACTATTGCAAAGTCCAATCGAAATAGTGTATAATTGATTTAATTATTAAATAGCAGAGCGAGGTTACTATATGACAACAAAGCAAGTTGATTATTGTATTGAATTGGCGCGGACGCTTAATTTCAGCCGCGCGGCCGAGAATCTGTTTGTCAGCCAACCGACCTTTTCATATCAAATCAGGCTGTTGGAGGAAGAGGTCGGCTTCACGATCTTTGAGCGCAGCGGCAAAGGAGCTGTGCTTACGCCTGCCGGGACGCAATTTGTCGGGTTCCTTGCCAATATGCGGGAAGAATTGAAGCGCGCGATCGAGCAGGGACAGAATTTCAGTGCTCAATATAAAGATGCTATTTCCATCTGTATGATGGTCAGACAGGCGGTTTATTTTCTGCCGGAAGCAATGCGTCAGTTTTCGAGGA
>JAILMJ010000016.1 GCA_024692685.1 Clostridia bacterium | reverse complement strand
GCCAACTCCGTTGACGCTCAGATTATTCACGAGGCGGCAATCGGCAGGATAAACAACGACCAGCTTATCAAGCTTATGACCTTCGGCATGAGCGAGCAGGAGGCGGAAGAGGTCATCATCAACGGCTTCCTGAAATAAGGCTGCAAAGAAAAAAGCCCTCAAGGGAGGGTATTCATAAACAGTATTTAAAAAATATTGAGGGATGTTACAGAGTTAATTCAGTTAAAACCGAATATGAAAAAAGCTTCCGCTTTGGGCGGGTGTTCGTAAAACAGTATTGGTTTTCGCGGAAAACTAGATCCGCAGAGCTTCGTCAGATTTGCTTACCATACACAAAGTATGCTTTCGCAACTCTTCCTTGCTCTGCGGCTTATTTTTCACGAGAAAACTGCTTCGCACCTCAAAAAGATGGAATTTGAGCATATTTGCAGGTTATGACGACGAGGAATACTTGGCTGTATTCTGAGGAGGAATGCCTGCATAAGATGCCAAAGTCCGCTTTTTGAGGCATTACTGTTTTATGGACACCCGCCCTTTGGATAGTCTGTCCTTTTTACACATTCATTTTTAACTCAGAGTTTTCCGAATTCTTCTTTAACGGCGTAGTATGACGGCTTTTCGTTTTCGTCACAGTCAACAAGGCCCCAGCGGGTTTCCGTCGGGCAGTCCTCCTGGCCGCAGACGTAGCAGCGTTCATCGTCCCTCCAGCAGTAGACTATCATACCGGCAAGGAAGTCAAACGAGGCGAGCCTGGGGATGATGTCCCTGTAGAACTTCGCCTGTCCTTCGGGCGTGTGAGGATATCCGGGTATCACGCAGGTTTTGGGCAGTTCCTTGTAGAAGTGGTTTGTGAATTCGGAGCGGAAAACATAATGAGCATAGTTTGACGGCTCCTGCGCGCACTGCTTTATGTAGTTCCTCATTCTTTCGGGCATATTTGAGATGAATCTGTCGATGTTTTTCTTTGCGTCTTTTTTATCCGAAGCGCCGTATGACCTGATGAGATCGAGCTTTTCCTGCTTTGTTTTGGGCGCTCCGCCGCTTATATAGCCGAATTCGCACAGGATTAAAGGTTTGCCCGTGAAAATCCAGAGGTAACGGAGCAGGGCGTCAAACATCCACATTGTGCCGAAAAAGAAGCAGCCCATATATATATCTATGCCGACGTAATCAAAGCAGTCCATATACGGTTTCATAAGTATATGCAAGTCTGTCTGCGGACCGGCTGAGTTGTAGCCCAGAAGGATATTTCCCTTATGCGGAGCCATGGCGCGTGCGCAGATACCGATGAATTCAGCTCCCTCTCTGACTGTGAAAGGCAGGGTGAAGCGCGGGATGCCGATTTCATTTGCTATCTGTATGGCACCGACAAGCCCCTGCAGGTCTTTTACGAGAAACGCGGAGATTTCCTCAATTCTTTTTCTGTCCTCCGGTTTGCGCGTGTCAATGCCGTTGCGCAGGAAGGCGTCCGGGAAAGGAGAGACGGCCATAACCTTCATTCCGTTGGCCCTTATCCTCTCCGCTTTTTCTTTGAATTCGATATAATCCCGGGTCTCCTTGCCCTGAGCGTCAAAGGGAAACGGAATGTCATATCTTATCCATTCGAGGTTGGCCGCCTTGAGCTTTTCATAATTCTCACGCGGGTGGCAGATGCCCTTTATGAAACCGACTTCTCTGCGCAGTTTCGCCGTTTCGGCGTTTCCCATAGGTCTGAAATACGATTTTATCAGTGAAGGCGGCAGATGCTTGAGCGCCGGGCCGACCTGATCGAGAATGAAGTTTTCCATCCGGATACCTCCTTTGGGCAAAAGGTATTTTTATCTGCATTTCTCATATTATCACCGCGGGGATGTTATGTCAAATCATATTGACACAAAAAGAACATTGCTTTTTAAGCGGTGATAATTCAAACGTTTATCTTGACTTTACGGCAATTATTTGGTAAGATATGACGGCACGGAAAAAGGGGCTCTCAGCGGTTCCCGTCCGGCGGAATAATATGCCCACGTAGCTCAGCAGGATAGAGCGGCCGCCTCCTAAGCGGCAGGCCAGAGGTTCGAATCCTCCCGTGGGTGCCAGCAAGAGCAGTGATTTGTTTGTCAAATCACTGCTCTTTGAATTATGTTTGCCTTGCGTTATATGGGCGGCATCATTGACAGACACCGACGGATTTGATAAACTGGAATAACAGAAAGAGAGCCGGTTACTTACAGAAGAGAATAAGCCCGCCGCTTTACGCAAAACGGTGAGGGTCGGAAATACCGTCGGATTGACAAATCGGGATTAACGGAGTTAATTATGAGTATCACAATCAATATTTATTACACGGGCGAAAACGGAAACGCAATGAAATTTGCAAATGAAATGACACAAAGCGGCATTGCCGACAAAATTAAAGCGGAGGAAGGCAATCTCCGTTATGATTATTTTGTCCCCTTTGACGGCGGCGAAACCGTGCTTTTGATTGACTCATGGAAAAATCAGGAGGCGCTTGACATTCATCACGCGTCGCCGATGATGAACGAAATTGCCGCCCTTCGCGGGAAGTACGACCTTCATATGAAGGTTGAACGATACACCGAAGCCGAAGACGGCGGCGATGAAGTCTTTATAAGGCGGTAAGATACGGAAAATATCGGTCAGCGGGGTAAAAAAACCGATCTGTAATCAAACATAACCGCGGCTGAAAAGATGATTGAAGAGGTGAGAAGATGTCGTTAATTGACAAGCCGGTTTTCAACTCGAAAATATCAAGCGAAAATGTTACATCAAAAGAAAAGTGGCTCGGTTATTTAATCGGACCTGCCGGTGCGCTGCTTATAAACGCAATGCTCGCGCAGGGCTTTCTGAATGTGTTTTACACAGATGAGCTGGGGCTTTCCGGGGTATGGGGCGGAATGTTCCTTGTAATATTTCCCGTGCTCTCAAAAATTCTTGACGCAATCACAAATGTCGTAATGGGCACAATAATCGACAAAAAGATAACCACTCAGGGCAAGGCGAGGCCGTGGCTCCTGAGAGCGATTCCTCTTGTAAGCGTCTGCGGCGTTTTGCTTTATCTTGTGCCTCTCAGAGCCTCGCAAAATATTCAGGTTATATGGATTATTCTGTCATATAACCTTTATTACTGCTTTGCCTTCACGATGTATAACATCTCCCATATGATGATGGTACCGCTTTCAACAAGGAATGACGAGCAGAGAAGCAAACTCGCCGTTTTCAACAATGTTGCTAACATCACAATAACGGGAATACTGGTTGCTCTTCTGTTTCCGATGCTTGTGCTGCCGAGAATCAAAGGCAACATAAATGCTTGGATAACCGTTATGTGTGCTGTTTCAATCGCAATGCTGCCTGTAATGCTTCTTGAATACTACTATACCAAAGAGCGCGTAACGCTTGAGGGCGGCGGAAAACAGGAAACAGTAACAGACAGTCATACATTCAAAGAGAAAATCAAAGTATGCCTTACGACAAAAAACTGGTGGATACTTGTCGTGTTCTGGCTTTTTTACTGGTCAGGTCAGCTTACCCGCTCCAATGCCATGACCTATTACGCCAACTGGGTGCTCGGCAAAACTTATGCCGACGGAATCACGCAGACTCTGCTGAACGTTATCGGCGGACTGCCTATGGGAATAGGAATATTCCTTGTTTATCCGATTTCAAAAAAACTCGGCAAGGCAAGAACAACTTATCTCGGATTTACCCTATGTGTTATAGGCGATATCATCACATTTCTTTTCCCTGATAATCTGCCGGTTGTGCTTGCGGGTCAGTTCATCCTGAATATCGGCATCGTCCCCGCTGCCTATGTGTTCCCCGCGCTGATGGCAGGGGTGCTCGATGAAATGGAGGCAAAGTGCGGCTTCCGCTGCGACGGGCCGGGCACCGGAGTTATCAACTCAATGAATACAATTGCTGTAGGGCTTTCGATAGGAATACTGAACCTGATGATAAGAGGATATATTCAGCCTCAGTTCAATGCCGCCGGCGAATGCCTTACGACACAGCCCGCAGGTGTTTTAAGAGCGATAGTCTGGGCTTTTGTCGGCATCAACATTTTCATCCATATTTTCCTGGCTGTTATACTGCGCTTCCTTGACGTTGAGAAGAAACTGCCCGATATTCAGAAAAAACTGGGGGTAGGTGAAGATAATGAATAAACCGAATATTCTGATAATCAATCCCGATCAGATGAGAGCCGACGCTCTGCGTCATCTCGGTAATGAAGCCTCGCACACACCTGTTTTTGACGGTCTGGCGCAGGAAGGCGTTTCATTCAGCAGCGCCTTCTGCCAGAATCCGGTATGCGTGCCGTCAAGATGCTCTTTTATGACGGGACTTTACCCGCATACAAAGGGTCACAGGACAATGTCATACCTTCAGCATCCGGATGAAGAGAACCTGTTTTCGGACCTTAAAAAAGCAGGATATCATACCGTTTCATCAACCCGCGGAGACCTTATGGGCGGTCAGTTCAAAAAATACCATAAAGAACTGATTGATGATTATCTTATGTTCTCCCGCGTCAAAACGCCCGCTACTCTTGTAAAAAGCAAAAGAGGGGAAAAAGGCAGCGATACGTTTTTCTCGTTCTTTGACGGCATTATTCCGGAGAATAAAAACGGCAGAGAAATAAGAAATGTTGATGATTTATGTATAGATTCCGCCGTAAGATTTATAAAAAAGAGACCCGCGGACAAACCTTTCTTTATGTTTGTCGGGCTGAATTTTCCCCATCCGCCTTATCAGATTGAAAAGAAATACTATGACCTCATTGATGAGAGCAAACTGCGGGAGCGAATACCGACAATATCCGATTCCGACGGCAAGCCGAAGATGGAAACCGGGCTCAGGGACGCTTTGAGCGTTTCGAAGTGGGATGAGGACAGACTGCGTGAAATGCGCCGCACCTACCTCGCGATGTGCGCAAAGGCGGATGATCAGGCGGGACGGCTTGTGCAGGCGCTGAAAGATGAGGGTATATACGATAACACCGCGGTCATTGTAATATCCGACCACGGCGATTATACCGGCGACTATGGTATTGCCGAAAAATGCCAGAACTGTTTCCCGGATTGCCTTACAAATGTGCCGTTCATAATCAAACCCCCGGCAGGCATTTCAGCCGACAGAGGGATTAACGGCAATCTCGCCGAGCTGACTGATTTGTGCGCGACTGTTTATGACCTTGCGGGAATCAAATGCGGCAGGCAGAGTTTTTCGCAGAGCCTGCTGCCGTGCATCAAAGACAAAAACACGCCGCACAGAGAATATGTCTTCTGTGAGGGCGGCAGACTCAACGGCGAAAAAAATTGCTCTGAAAGCAATAATATACTCAGTGAAGATGATATCTATGCTCCGAGACTTCTTCTGCAGTCAAAAGAGGACGGCACGCATACCAAAGCCGCTATGATACGCTCAAAGGATTATAAATATGTTATGCGCCTTTATGAGAAGGACGAGTTTTATGTTCTCGCGCAGGGTGAAAGAATAAACCGCATTGATGATGAAAAATATCAGCCGGTTATTCAGAAAATGAAAGAGGAACTGCTCCTGTGGTATATGAAAACCTGCGACATCGTGCCTGAGGAATATGACGAGCGCTTTACGGCTGAATTTATGCAGAACAACATTGCCTCTGTCGGTGTTCCGCTTTTCATAGCCAAAGCGGTAACGGGGGTTTTATCGCTCAGCGGCAAACCTCTGTCTCAGGTCATAAATTCATTGAGAAAAAAGATAGGAATGTAAAGCGCTTACGTCTTCGGCAATAAGCAGAAAGATTCAGTCGGAAAACCGGAATTCGCGGAGGAAATGATGAAACAGATTAAGAAATATTTGTATCCCGTTATCATTTTAATAATCTTTGAAGTCATTGCCGTGACTCTGTGGCTGACGAAGGACAATTTGTTCTATCTGATTAACTTCAGTTATATCGGACTGTCTGTGTCTCTCGGAGTATTTCTGTACATAAAAAAATATAAGTACGCAAGGCGTATTGTGCAGCTTCTTGTCGGTTTGTATATGCTGATTTACCTCGGAATAATCTGCGGTGAGAATATGCAGATAGAAGGATTCTGGTACTATTTTTTCACAGGCGTTTTTGAGGCGGCGACCATTCATTACGCAGTCGCGAAAATTTTCGGCCCGCTGATATTCGGGCGCGGATGGTGCGGATACGCCTGCTGGACGGCAATGGTTCTCGATTTTCTGCCGTATAAGACTCCGTCAAAGCCGAGGAAAAAACTCGGTTGGATCAGATATATCACATTCGCCGTGTCGGTTATCTTCGTTTCCGCCCTTTTTCTTGCCAAAGTCGGCAATATTGAAAGAATAATGTTTTGGGCGTTTATTATCGGCAACATTGCGTACTATCTGGCCGGTATCGCGCTCGCCTTTGTATTTAAAGACAACAGAGCTTTCTGCAAATATATTTGCCCGATAACGGTTTTTCTCAAACCGATGAGTTACTTTTCGCTTATCCGCATAAAATGCGATAAGGACAAATGTATTGACTGCGGAAAATGCAGGCGCATATGTCCTATGGATGTTGATGTGACAGACAACTCAAGAAAAAGAGCCAACGGAACAGAATGTATTCTGTGTATGGAGTGCGTAAAAAACTGCCCGAAAGACGCGCTTTAATAAATCCCGTTTTGAAGATTGAACTCTCAATCGGAATAACAGATTTTCAAAAACGGGAGCAGAGTCCTATATACGCGGAGCAGACACGAATCCTCCCGCATTTGCCAAAAAAAGCAAGTCTTCCGACTTGCTTTTTTCAATGATAAACTTTCCTGGGTGAGGGAATAGTTGTTTTACGCCCGCCCTTTCCGGCGTTTTTTATTTATTTGCCGCCCTTTTGCGGAAGCCGTCAACAATGTTTTCGATATCTTCATCCGTCCAGTCCGGATTTATGGGAATAAACACGGATTTCGCGAGAAGGGAGAGGGTAACGGGATAAACCTCGTTTTTGTAATCGGGTACATAATCAATATTTTTCGGGTGCTTGAACGGATCCATAAGAGGATTGAACGCGCCCCTTTTCTCCATAATCGCGGTCCAGTTGTTATATATATGTTTGCCGGTGTCAATCGGCAGAAAAGCTTCGTTTTCAAAAGCGGCGGCAAACTCTCTGGCGCTCTCCTCATCATCAAAAACAAGGGGCAGAATTGTGCCGCAGTCGCCTTCAATATCATTTGACTTGCCGATTTTGTAATCCTTTGAAAGTATTGCGGTCAGCTTCGCCTTGTTTTTCCTCAGGTCGCTCAGTATTCCGTCAAGTCTTCTCAGCTGCATTCTGAGAATGGCGGCGCTGACTTCGTTTGCTCTGAATTCCGAGCCGCAGAACTGCGGTTCGTCTATGCCGTCAAGCTGATTGCCGAAAAAGGCGATGGCGCATGCGTCCTGATAAATCAGGGAGCGGGCAAAAATCTTATCGTCGTTTGTGAGCAGGGCTCCGCCTTCGCCCGCGCTGATGATTTTAAAATGGTTGAAGCTCATCGCTCCCGCTATGCCGATGGTGCCAAGACGTCTGCCCTTGTAGGAGCCTCCGTCCGCCTGGCACGCGTCCTCAACGACAAGCAGATTGTGCTTTGCCGCAAGGGCGAGAACAGCATCCATATTGCACGGAAAACCCTGAAGATGAACCGGAATTATCGCCTTTGTTCTTTCGGTTATTTTTTCTTCTGCTTTTTTGACATCTATCGTATAGGTTTCGTCTATGTCGCAGATTACCGGTATAGCTCCGCAGGCAACAACCGCCATTGCCGTTGCGATATAGGTGTAGGCGGGGATTATGATTTCATCGCCCGGCCCTGCCCCTATGGCGGTCAAAGCAGAGGTAAGAGCGCCGAAACCGGATGTGACAAAAATCGAATGACTGACCGAGAATTTTTCGCGCAGCTCCTCCTCGAATCTTTCACACTCACGGTTGACGTCGTTTATTTTGAACATATTTTTGCTTGCCAGGACTTTGGTTACTTCTTCCGCTTCTTCTTTTCCGATACGGTACATATTATCGCCTCCCGATTTTATTTTATCAACTATGAGTCATTATTGCAAGAATATATTGAAAATGATATAATCATCCGGGGTGAGAAAATGAAAATTCTTGACTGCAACCTTAATTTCGGCGCAACCAACAACGGTCAGCCGTATAAAAACTGCGATACATTTGAGGAACTTACCGCGGAGCTTGACCGGTGCGGAATCGACGGCGGTCTTATACGCTGCACTTACAGCGACACCGTAGGGGTGAACTACGGCAATAATTTTGCGGCGGAGAAAATAAGGGAGAGTGGCAATTTGAACTATTACGGCGTGTGGGCTGTTCTGCCGCCTTTTACAGGCGAAACTCCCGGAGGCGCGGAGCTGTTCAGGTCAATGAAGGAAAACAGGATAGGCGCCGTATATATCAACCCCGCAACCCACCGTTACGTTCCGTCGCTTTTAACTCTCGGCAGACTGTTTAACGACCTGTCCGAAAGAAAAATCCCCGTCATTCTCAATACCGACAGGAATGTAAGTATGGAGCTTATTTACAAAATACTTGCCGCTTTTCCGGACCTTACGGCAATAGTCGGCGACTCCGACTGCTGGCCGAACGCAAGAAAGCTTTATCCTCTCGCTTACAGTTACAAAAATGTCAGACTCGATCTGTCCTATGTTATGGACGCGGGCGGGATTGAAGATATGACCTCCCGCTTCGGAGCGGAAAAACTGCTTTTCGGCTCCGCTTTTCCCAACAGATACACAGGCTCGATGCTCGCTGTCACAAGGAGCGCGGACATAAGCGAAGAGGAGCGGGAGATGATTTTTTCGGGCAACCTTCTTAAAATGCTGAGGGAGGCTGAATTTGATGATTAACAAAAACAGCAGGCTCGCCGAAGAATTCTGGCAAACAGGCAGACTTCCTTGCTATATAAGGGATTTCCATGCCCACATGGATGAGCACCCGGAGATTTATTTTCCGTTTTCATCAGCGGAGGACATGGTTGCCGATATGGATAAAAACAATGTCAGATCTCTTTTTTTCTGCGGACATTTTGCGCTTGACGATCCCCTGTACGGCGAAAAATACAATGTTGAGGCGGTCAGAAAATTCCCCGACAGACTCAGAGCGTATCATATCATTCATTCGCGCTGCCTTGATCCCGACAAGGAGATAAGCGAGGTTGACGGCAGTCCGGATATATACGTCGGGTTCAAAATCCTCGGCGACTATAACAAATTCCCGATAGACGATAAAATACATTTCCCTTATTACGATTACCTCAATCAGACAAAGAAAATGCTCCTCCTTCATACATGGGGAGGCTCGCCGTATAACGGCTTTGAGCAGGTTTATACAATAGCGAAGAATTTCCCCGAAATCAGGATAATCTGCGGCCATTCGTTTTTCGGCTCCCACAGGGAGGCGGCGGAGCTTTTAAAAGGCTTTGAAAATGTTTATTTTGAGCTGACCGCGGTACCGATTGTCAGGGGAATGCTTGAGGAAACAGTCAAAAGCGCAGGGAGCGAAAAGATTCTGTTCGGCACCGATCTGCCGTGGTTTTCGACTGTGCACGGGGTGGGTATGGTACTCGGCGCGGACATAACGGATGATGACAGACTGAACATTTTTCATCGCAACGGAGACAGACTGGTTGAATCCGTTTTCTGAGTTAAACAATCATATACGAAAGGCACTGCGACGCAAGCTGCACCTGATTGTGCGGACGGCAGTGCCTTTTTTCTGCCGAATCTGCCCCGAAAGAGCGGAAAATACGGTGTTTTTTTGTTCCCGCGGATCGGCGCTGTGAAATCGCCGGTTTTTTCCGCAAAAAAGCGAAAAAGCATAAAAAACGCATCGGAAAGGAGCGGAAAATACGAAAAAACCGCCCTGAAAACGGACGGAAAAAACTGAAAAATTTAAGCCATGTAAAGTTAAACGCCTTTACAAAAATGCAAAAGCGCGTAATAATCTCAACCCGGTCGGCAATAATACCGTCATATCGCATAAACTCTTTAAATATCAACAGAATACCAACTGTTAAAATTGAAAATCCGACAGAGAAAACCGGGAGAAACACAATGAAATTACACATCTGTAAAGATATATGCCTTTACACATATAGCGGATTTTCTCGCTGCCTGCGCCCGGATTTTTTTGCGTCGGATGACGATAAGCCGAAAATCAGGCAGTATTTCCGGCATCCGGAGGGCATTCCGGGCGGCATTTGGGGATAATTTCAAAAGAAGCGGCCGAACCTTCGGTTACTCTGCTCGGGGAAAAATTCACAAATCGCAAGACGGCAAATTGTAGATTGTTCATAAAATGTTTTAAAATGCTTAAAAACAATTGACAGTGCATTTTGTTTTGCTTATAATAATCTTGACTGTTAGTGGCTCTGAGGGCGTAGTGCCCCCATTCGGGGCGTAAAACGTTTTATGAGCCGCAAAAAGGTCGTCAGCCTGAGTGCAGTCTCAGTGACATCGCGGCAAACGGCGTTGGCGAAAGCTGCAGGGAGGCCGGTCGCGACAGGCGGCACACCAAGTTTACTCAGTGTGTCTCAGAGCCGATCACCCGGGTTCCGACCGAATCAGAAGTCAAATTTTAAGGAGGTAAACAAATGAAAAAGTCTCTCAGATTGTTGTCGCTTATTCTGGCGGTACTCATGATGGTTGGCTCAATGTCCGTCCTCGGTCACGCTTATCAGGCGTTCAGAGGCGACGGCGTTTCGCTCACCTATGATGACGTCAATAAGCCCACCTTTACCGCAGAGCAGTATGCTACCATGGCTCTCGATGAGCTTGACAGATTCCTCGCTGAGAAAGATATGTTTGTCAACATTGTCATTGACGATCTCGATCTTCGCGGAGTTGACGTAGCGCTTAACAGCGTTAAATCGGTTTATTCAGGCGCGAGCAATCTTCTTCCCCTTCTTGGGGACGCAAAGAATATTGACCTCAGCGCGGTTATCGGTGCAGACGCCCCCCGCAGAAATGTCGGTTCGCCGAATGTCAACACGGTAAACGGTGACCTTCAGGTTCTCTGGTCGGTGCTCAACCTTCTTTCTGACCTGAGCCCCATTGTTTACAAATATGTAAACCATACCCTTGACCTTAACTTCCTTAACGGTCTTGTATCCGATTACATGTTTGATATCAGAGAACTTGTTATCGGTCTCCTTTACGGAATCAGCGGCATGGGCGATACCGTTGACCAGGAAGGAAACACCGTTGAGTACGATTATTTTGACAGCGGCGCAGGTTCCGTTCCCTCCAAGTACACCACGACAGGCGGCACCATGGTCTTCCTTCAGGAGCTGCTTAACAAACTCGTTCTCGGTGAATGGACCAAACTCGACGATATGTTCTATCAGGATATTGACGGCAACTTCACGACCGGCAAGTTTGCGGGCAAGCCCTACAGATCATCCAACGTCGTGTTCAGCGAGTATATGTTCAAGGATCCTCAGGGCAACGATGCCACCGGTCCTCTCGACACCGCTACTTACGATTACTACGGCTGGGTTCATGAGGACAGATGGGTAACCTTCGGCCTCGGCGACGCCATCCGCGTTCCGAACGGAACAACCGTCGGCGAATCCTACTCCAAGATTGATATTGACGGTGCGGCGAACGTTTACGACCTTGTTGAGCCTCTTCTTCTTCAGGCTTACAACGGCATAGCTGTTCCCGTTCTCCAGAGAATCACCCTCAACTGGATCCGTGAAAAACTCGGCTATAAGTTCGACAGCAAATACGAGACCCTCTATGTCAAGGATCTTGTAGGCTCGGACGGCAAGCCTCTTTACACGGCTGACGAGGATCTTTACTACGATCCCGACACAAAGAACGATCCCAAGATCAATCCCGATTATAACTATCTCTATCACGGCACTGAGCCCGAGGGCGGTCTTGCCACGCAGGACAGCGCAATCTTCCAGCTCTTCGGCGGCGTAGAATCCATCAACATTCCTTATGCAGAGGTTGACCCGGACATCACCAGTGATTACGGCACGTTTATCAAAGCTCTCAACCACAACGCATACAGATTTGTTCAGTCGGTTCTTTCCCCGAATACAACACCGACCTCAAGACTCACTCAGAGCGTTTCCGGCTCAACAACCACCTTTACTTTCGATAAGCTTGACGCGGATACAAGTGCTGTTTTGGCTTCTTATACCTTTGATTTAGTAGACGGTACGAATGACAATCTTCTTCCGAACGCTATCCAGCTTGTCAAGTTCGTTCTTAAGGTAACAGGCAACGAGTTCTTCTCCGATACCCTCATTTCCAAGAATGCGGTTAAGACAACCCAGGAAATCCAGGATATGGGCGACCAGGAACTCCTTTCCTACATCCTCAGAAGTGTCCTCAACGCAAGCGTTGACTATATGTGGATTCCCGATGAGGCTCCTTACAGAACTCTCGCGGGCGCCGGTATCGAAGCTGTCAGACAGCTTTGTCTCCAGGATATTCCGCAGTTCGTTTACACCATTCCGCAGAAGGGCGCCAATGAATCCATTGAAGACTTCAACGCGAGAGTGGTTCCCAAGGCGCTTTCAATGCTGATGGATCTTGCGGCTTACAACCTTAACGGCGTGCTCGATACCAATAAGCTTGAAACCGCTACCAACGGCACCTATTCACCTGTCAACACGGTTGACGCGCAGGGCAACGTAACAAATGATACCGGTCTTCTTCCGTTCCTCGGCGATTCCGGCGTTTACGGCACAACGGTAGGCAAGATTGCTCAGTGGGCAGTTACCACCTACGCCTGCTCCTCGGGCGACTCAAATTACGGCCCCTCCTCCTCGCAGTGCCTGCTCAATATCGGCCTCAACAGCAATACGAGCGGTACGGTAACAGAGGATATGTTCTGGGCGGATATCGATACCATTCTCAACAGCATCCTTCCCATCAAGAATCCGGCTGTTGAAACGTCTTATCCGAATAACAAGCCCTGGATTTACGGCGGTATTTCCGGCGCGCCTTACGCCGCAAAGACTCTGGTATTCGATTACCTTGTCTATCCCATTCTTAATCTCAATCTTACTAATATATTCCATATATTTGACAGAAACACCGCGGGCGGCCTTGCACAAATCACCCTTGAAAAGGCACTGGTAGATACGCTCCACAGAATATTCGACCTTCTCTTCCCCGATGTATTCACAAACAGCATCGATGAGATTGACGGTATTCTTAATAATGGATTATTAGCGTCTATGGCCCGCGACCTTCTCATCACCCTTTCAGCGGACCGCGCTTCGACCGATTACTTTACCGGTGAGGGCGCAGACGCAGTTCCTATTGTAACCACCAACGGAGGTGTGATAACCGGCAGAGGCAAGCTCATTGTTGAGATTGCTCTTCCCATCGTTTGTATGATTCTCGGTCTTTCCGATGAAGAATACTTCTCAAAACTCGAAAACTACCTTCCCGAATTCATTGACGTTGCAAAGGCAAATACCACGTTCAAGATTTACAACGGTTCGGGCGGCGTTAACAGCTCTTACAGAAATCCCAGCGGTTATGCGAGAACTACCGACCATCTTTTCAACTTCACAATCAACAGCATTACCGCCAAGGATCTTGTTTCGAGCACCAATCTGAATGTAACTTATAACTTCTCAACCCTGGCCGGCGGTCAGATGGGCGATGTCACCCTCTCCGGTTATGACACCGGAATGCTGGTTGAGGTTCAGACAAGATATACCGTTTCCGATGAAAACGGCAACGCGCTTGATGGCGGCAGAGTGCTTGTTGACACGGCATATACCTATGTCGGAGCCAAGGGCGATGATGAGGCTGAACTTTCCTCTACCATCGGCGGCAAGACATTCAAGTATGTCCAGAACAGATACATCTCCGGCGGCCTTTCCGGTGTCGACGGCTTCTCCATCGTTTTTGAGGATGCCGATGATGACGTTCAGAAGACCGCAACTGTTACGGGCGTAAATGTCACGAGGCTCTATGACGGTTATACCAAGAGCGCGGACAACACAGCTCTTAACTGGATTCAGCTTTCCCCGAAGGCAAACAAGACAAGCGCAACCCTCACCGGCGAAGGCGCGAAGTACATTCTCAATCCCTTCGTATGTGATGAAAACGCTTACAGGCTTTCCTATGAATATCAGAAGGACGAAAACGGCGCAACCGTTCTTGACGAATGCGATATGGGTACCATTACCGGCCTCAGGCAGCTTGAGAGCGGCGAGTACTATGTTGACGACGGTCTCTATCAGGTAGTTACCAACATATCCGTCGACGGCGATACGGGCTCGATAACCACCTATGTCCATGTTTACAATGACTGGGGCGCAGGCGGAATGCTTGACAGGCTCATCGGCGCAAACCTTGCTACCGAAGATATCGACGGCTCCGTTGAAGGCGCTACAACAGCATGGAACAACTACTACAATACTCTTAAACAGGCAGCGCTTGCTATCCTTCCGCCCAAGACTCAGGGCAGCAACTTCGATGAGGCTATAGTCACCGGAGCAACAACCCACAACAAGTTTGAAGACCTTTACAGGGCTATGTTCCTTGCCGATAAGGCTCTCAGAGACGGCAACACAACCATCAACAAAAAGTTTATCAACGGCGCGTCCGCAGACGGTCTGTGGAGCTATCTGAATACAAAGCAGAAGCAGAATTACACTATTGAAGAAGATACTTACAACGGTGTAACTGTCCGTTACATAAAAGATGTTGAATTTGAAGAGAGTGACTTCATGTTTAACGGCAAGAGGAACTATGTAGGCTTCACCTACTCCAAGCTCAAGGATGCCGTTAACAGTACCAGAGGTCTTATTGACAGGCAGTGGAAATATGTCGGCTATACGCCCGAAGAATTCGAGAAGCTCACCGCCGATGAGCAGGCGAAGGTTCTTGAGACATATTCAAAGCAGCTTGAAAACATCGGTTCAATCAGCTCGGTTGAGGCAGCTTACGCCAAGCACAGGCTCGATATAGCCGCGTCAAGACTTATCCAGGTAAGCAATATCGGAAGTTCCGAAATAGCGAATCTCCAAACTCTTCTCAATTCCGCTGTCGGCAGTGAAACCAACTCCGGTTACACACTCGCCACATGGAATAAATATGCGTCAGCCAAGCAGCTTGCTCAGGACGTTTTAAGCAACGGCGGCAGCCCCGAGAAATACAATGTTGCAATCTCCATGCTTGTCAAAACCTGGAAAGATCTTATAGTCGGCGCTTACTACGGCGCACTTTCCAGTCTGTACGCTGAGAAGGTCAACTGGCTCAACTACACCGGCGGCTTCGGAATCGTCAATGACAAGATTGATACAAACGGCGCTGCCAACCAGATTGACTACGGCAACGATGAAGTTACCGCATTCCTTATGGCCATGAAGAGAGGCGAAAACCTTCTTGCGGACAGCACTACGGTCAACGCTCTTTCAAATCTGCATCAGGATGAGATCGACGCTGCTGTAGAAGCTATCAACACCACCTTTGAGACCATGATTAACAGCACACCCGGCGGAGACGAAGAAGAGGCTACATACCGTCTTGCCTTCGATGAAGTAACCGTCGTTCTGACAGATGAAGTCAGTTACAGTCCGAAACTTGATGAAACTATTCTTTCGGCAGTTACCGCAGAAACTTACAGCTCCGAGGATTACGGAAACGGCATCTCACTCGACGGTGTTATCTACGGTTTGCCCGCGGGCGCAAGTGACGAAGATATCGCTGCTATGTTCGATGTCGATGAGGGCGTAAGTGTCATTATCGAAAACAGAAAGATTTCCGGTGTGAACAAAACCACCGTTAACGGCACAGGCGCGTTTGTTATCATTTACCGCGAGAGCGATGATACGGTTCTCGGCTGTTATGAGCTTGCATACCGCGGAGACCTTAACGGCGACTGCAATATGACTTCAGCCGATAAGGCTCCTTGGGTCAGATGTAATTTCTCGTGGGCCGGTTATGACTACGATCAGCAGTTCGTCCTCGGTGAAGGTGAATACAACGAAGCCGCGTATCAGATTGCCGCAATGGATATTAACGGAGACGGTTCTTACACTTCAGCTGACTTCAACATGTTTAAGAACGCCTTAAAGACTCAGAAGAATATCAACCAGAGAGACGGAAAGACGGTTAACTCTTAATCAGCGTTCAATTCAGTTTTTAAACGGTTTTAATTAACGCCGTGTCCGGCGGATTTAATCCGCCGGACAGCGGCCCGGCTTCACTCAGAAACTACCGCGGAAACAGGCAATTTCAGCATACCCGTCTGTTTCACGGATTACATAGCAAACAAAGCAAATTTCAATCCTAAAAAGGAGGAAAAACGAATGTCAATTGCGAAACGGATTATAAGTGTCGTTCTTGCCGTTATTATGGCTTTCGGCACAATGTCTGTTCTCGGCACCGTGGTATCGGCGACCCATTCCTTTGATTCAACAGGAAACACGACCCTCGCCGACGGCGACCCTGCCTGGGACGCGGCATTCAATCCAAACGAAACCTACCAGTTAAAGTCGTGGGATGACCTCATGACGCAGTATAACGTACCTCAAGACCTTGACGGGAACTATATGCCCTGGAAGGTCGACCCGTTCTTCTACACGGGCATTGAGGTTTACGAAGTTGACCCCGAGACCGAGGAGGAAGAATTAACCGACCACTATGTTCAGCCCGAACAGGTGCTCGCTCTTTATTTCTACTTCAAGTCCAATGTGGGCATAGCGGGTTTCACAGAGGCGTTCTTATTTGACAGAACTTTCTTTAACATCAACTACGGAAAGAAACTCACATACAAAGCAAATAATGATTTAGGAGACGGACTTTACAACAACGGCTATTACTCCGGCTATGATATTGCCGGCGACGATGAGCGCTACAATCCCGATTGCTTTATATCCCTGCATCAGGAATTTCTTGACGATGGCGGAGATGAATATTTGGGTGTAACGTGTTCGGACGGCCTTTCTCTTGCATTAACCAATGCGATTGCCGCCAAAATTGCTCCGTACAGCCAATCAGTAAATTATTATAAAATCAATAAGGCATGGTTCAACAGATTCGATATAATGACGGTTGCTTTCGAGTTTGCCGAAGAGCAGTATCATCCCAGCTGTCTGACGACCTATGACCCTGTCGGTATTCTTGACGACCCCGATTATACATACACCGGAAATCAATTAGGTCTTGACCCCGACCCGAACACTGTAGCCGCCAACGGAATCGATCCGGATGCATGGATATATAAATGGTATGTTTCCGTTCGTTCCGAAGCAGAACCTTATCAGGGCAGCACCTCCAACACCGTTAACAATGTTGAGGAAGGCACAGTAGGCCACTTCGGTTTTGACCCCGTAGTCCTGCACAAAACCCACGTAAGTAACAAATGTAACCTTCTCTTCAATCCCGATCCGCTCGGCGATTCAATTGACGGAACCGTTGAAGACAAGGATTATCCCGGCACAGTCAATTACGATTTTGAAGACTGTAACCACACCTTCGTAATCGGCGAACCCGCCGCACCCGGCAGCACTTACACCGTAACTTATGATGTTGACGGCGGCACAGCTATTAACCCCGATACAGTTAATGCCGGTGGTTCAGTAACTCTTCCCGCAGCAGAAAAAGCAGGCTTCGACTTCCTTGGCTGGTCAGCAGATGATGACGGCACAGCCGACGCAGGTCTCGGAGCAAACGCAACCTATACTCCTGCCGGAAATGTAACTCTTTATGCTATTTTCCAAGAGCAGGTTGTTAATTACACAGTAACTTATGTTGTTGACGGCGGCACAGCTATTCCCGCTGACACAGTTGCCGCGGGCACTTCAATAACTCTTCCCACAGCAGTTAAAGACAGCCTCACCTTCCTTGGCTGGTCAACAGAAAATGACGGCACAGCCGACGCAGGTCTCGGAGCAAACGCAACCTATACTCCGGCCGGCAATGTAACTCTTTACGCGATTTTCGCAGCTCCCGCTGCTCAGTACACAGTAACCTTTGACGCAAACGGCGGCGCACCGACTCCCACAGCTCAGACAGTAGCTGACGGTACTCAGATTACCGCCCCCACAGCTCCCTCAAAGGATCACGCAACATTCAGAGCATGGACGATTAACGGCGCTGACGTCACATGGCCCTACACCGTTACCGGCGACGTTACCATGGTAGCCGACTATACGGCAGAGCAGATTACCGTTAACTTCATAACCGGAGCAGGCGCAACAACAGTTGATTCTGTTACCGTAGACTACGGCACTCAGATTAACGCACCCGACCCGGCTCCCACCAAGGACAATGCTGTACTTGCAGGCTGGCAGATTAACGGCGCTGATGTTACATTCCCCTACACCGTTACAGAGACAGTCAATATGACAGCAGTCTGGAACGAAATTTATACCGTAACCTTCGACGCAAACGGCGGCGCACCGACTCCCGAAGCTGTAAGCGGCGTAGCAGGCACCACTGTTACCGAGCCCGCAGAACCCTCAAAAGAGCACGCAACATTCAACGGCTGGCAGATTAACGGCGCTGATGTTACATGGCCTTACACCATCACCGGCAACGTTACCATGGTTGCCGACTATACGGTTGACACCTACACCATCACCTTCTCAACTCCCGAAGGCGCAACCGCAGTTACGGCTATTACCGACGACTACGGCACAGTTTACAATGACGGTGATCTTCCCGCTTCCGAACTTCTCGGAAACGACTTCCTCGGCTGGCAGATTAACGGCACTGACGTTGCATATCCCTACACCCTTACCGGTGATGTCACTATGACAGCGGCATTTGCTCCCGCCACAATCAGCATCAGCTGGGTTGATACCGATAATGTTGCTTACAGCGTAGACGCAAGCTATACAAGCCAGGTTTACGGCGGCAATCTTGCAATTCCCGCAGATCCCGCTGCTCCTGCACAGGGCCTGACCTTCCGCGGCTGGAGTGAGGACGGCGAAACCTTCTTCAAGAACGGCGACACCGTAGCAGTTCCCGCAACGGA
>JAILMJ010000088.1 GCA_024692685.1 Clostridia bacterium | reverse complement strand
TAAATTGTTCACATATAAGCATCTATTTCTATATAAATATAAAGAAGATGTTCACATGTTGTTGACATATTATAATATGTTTGGTAAAATTTTTGTATCAGAACTTGCGTTTTCTTAAAGGAGAATAATATGGGCTTTTATAATTCAGATGAAAAGATAAGATACAATTTAACATACAGAGCATATTCAATCATAAATGACGATATGCTTACATTCAACGAAAAAACAATTTCATCCTTTATTCAAAAGATTTTTATGAATTATAAAGACAATGCCGAAGCATCAATTTCTCTTGAACTGCTGAAAAAGCAGTCGGAGTTTGACAAATCACTCGCGGTTCTTTCCGAGAAAGTCCTTTCTGAAAGTCTGCGAAGCAAAGTAACAGGTGCGCTCAAAAACAATTTAAGAGATCAACTGAAAACCAAGTATTGTCATCTCAGCCGGGATATAAATTTAAGCCTGCGCCCCAGAAACGATTTTTATGATTATATCTGCAGTGATGAGTGCGCAGAAGATAAATACTATAAAAATGCAGGAAGTTATATTCAGGCTATTGCAGAGGACTACTCATCTCTGCCGTTTCGAGAAAGAGAATTAATTGTATTTAAAGACATTTATGAAAAAATACAGTTTTCGCTTATTGCTCCTCATAGAAAAGTAAGGATAAGAACGATTAATAACGACTCATTCAACTGCTGTCCTTTGGGTATCATTAAAGACTCTTTGGGCATGAGCAACTATGTGATTGGATACATAAATATAAACGGAGAAAAAAGGGCATCGTCTTTCAAACTTTCAAGAATAAAAGAATATGTAATTACGAACGAACTGTATTCATTAAAAGAGCGAAAAGAGGACCGAAAAGAAATCGAGGAAGAATTAAGAAAAGAAAAACTTCCGTTTCTTATTGGAGACAACGAACTGATTACAGTGGAATTTACTGATGAGGGCATGCTGAACTATAAAAAGTGGCAATACAACAGACCGGATTATACTGAATTAAATGGTAATACTGTTGTTTTCGATTGTTCCAGATATCAGGCAACTTCCTATCTTTCCAGATTTGGAGATACGGCAAAAGTAATATCACCATCTGATTACGTGAAGGAAATAGAACTGTTTTTCAAATCAGCATCCGAAAACTATACCCATTAATATGCGAACAATTTAAAACAGTTTGATTGTCGAGTGTATCTAAGCTGAAAAATTGAATATCACCTAGAAATCAATACGTTTTATTTGAAACCGATAAGCCGTCTGACTTGCTTGCGCAACCGGGTTCGTTCCCTGGCAAGCAAGGGCTGTGTTCCCACAGTCGCCCACTTGTTAGGGGATAATCCCCTAATACCCTGACACATCATTGATAAATCAATGAGCCTGAAATGATAAATCATTTACAAATAATATTGGGTAGCAACTTGTTGCGAAGGACAGAGTCCTTTCCGATTGCAAAGCAATCTCAAAGTGAGCGTAGCCGAACGTTCCCACAGGGCGCAATGGCACCGGTTAATCAATCGGTGTATAATTGCGCATAACAAACAAGTTGTTATGGTTTAAGGTTTATTATTAATAAAAAGCAATCACAGTTCCAGAACCGGAGCTGTGATTCTTTGTTTCATAATATCTCAATATTTGTTTCAAAAATTCTATTGACAAGGTAATGATTGTGTGATATATTCTGTGTTGGACGGTTGTCTATTGCAGATTGTTTTTGTATTTTTCTGTAAAGGATGATGTATTATGGTTTTCAAAACAGCGGAAAAGAGTAAGATAATTATTGAATATATAAATGAATATTATGACAAGTATTACCGATCTCCTTCTCTGAGAGATATAGAAGCTGCTGTCGGTATTCCGAGAGCAACTGTAGGACTTTATCTGAATAATCTTAAAGCCGAAGGTGTCATAGATTATGACGGCAAAAGAGAAACAATTATTACAGACTATATCAAATCGGTTGCCGAGAAAAAGACAGAACGATTAAATATTATCGGTAAGATTGCATGCGGCAACCCTGTTACTGAAGAAGAGTCAAGAATAGGGACAATAGATTTCCCGATTGCTCTGCTCGGTTCAGGCGAATACTTTGTTCTTCAGGCATACGGCGATTCAATGATAGATGCCGGAATAGAAGAGAATGATCTGGTAATAGTCAGAAGACAATCCTCCGCCGATTACGGAAAGATTGTAGTCGCCATAGATGAGAATAATGAAAACACTCTGAAAAGATTTATGTATGACAAAAAGAAAAAACGCCCGTATCTTCATCCGGAAAATGATAAGTATGATGACATTTATCAGAATGAAATAAAGATACAGGGTGTGGCGGTTAAGGTTATTAAAAATCTGGAAGGATAATATAAATTGTACTTTTATCGGATAGAAAATGATTTATGATGTCGGATACATTTTTTAATAAACTGAAAGGAAAAAGTGTCAGAAACCCGATACCGGTATCGATAAAAAGCACGAAAAAAAACAGCAGTCTTGAAAAGAAAGAATATTTTTGAACGAATACGCGGAGAATAATAATTCAAAGAAGCTGACTTAAGCGAAGCAATCGACAAAGCAGACGAAATACTGGAGTATTACTACAAG
>JAILMJ010000084.1 GCA_024692685.1 Clostridia bacterium | reverse complement strand
GACGTCGAAGGTTTCATCCGGCATCGGCAGATTTCCGACGTCTCCCTGAACAAACGTGATATGCCGATAAGCTCCGAGCCGCGCTTTTGCCTGCGCGAGCATATCCGCGCTGTAATCCAGGCAGGTGATCGCGGCTTTCTCAAGCCTCGCCCATTTATCCGCGGTAAACACCGCCGTGCCCACGGGAACATCAAGCAGCGAGCCCGAAAAATCATCGGGAATACAGCCGAGTATTCTCCTCGCAATTTCGTTGTCGTCCGTGCCGCTCCAAAATATTTTTATATACAGTTTACTGAAGATATTGCCCTGAGTCAGAACATCATCATAAATATTCTTTGATGATTCATAAGCGTCTTTAATCTTATCAGCCATTTTTCGCACCCCGGTTTTTCTTTTTTATGTATCCGCAGTCGCAGTATGGACCGTCGGAAGCAAGCGTGTATTCTCTGACAAATTCCGCCGTTCCGCCGGCATCGGTCATTGTATAATCCAGCCGGCACATAGCGGGAACAAGGTCATAAAGTCCGAGTTCCTTCATCAAAACGCAGATACCGCATTTCGTGAACCTCGCCTCATACCCGCTGCCGTCTTCATAAGGATAAAAATCCATATTCCACGAATAGGGATTGCGGTCTGCGGCTTTCAGCTCTGAAGTTGCCTTCATACCTTCAATATCTTTTTTGCCGAATTTCTTTCTGCCCTCCATACGGCAGAACAGGACGGTCGGCTTGTTCATAAGAGACCGCGCGTAGTAATCAGCCAGTTTGTCAACATCCGGCTTTACCTTCATATTAAGGATGAAAGCGGCGAGCAAAGCGCAGTTGACAATATTCATTTTGAAACGGTCGGCCTTTTCAAATTCAGGCAGTTTATCAATTATCTTTTTGTATTCATGTTTTGCGCCCGCAGTTATCTCAGCCGCTTCGCTTTTCGAAAAACCGAGAACCGAAACGAGATTTTCACCGAAGGATTTTTTATAAAGCACCCACATTCCCGCGGGCATACCCATATATTTCATTGAAATACAGTCTCCGTAAAAACAATATAGTTAGCTACCACTAACCAAAGTATAATACTTGCTTGACAAAATTTCAAGAGCTGTTTTATGCTGAGGCACATTTTTTCCGATTTGGATTATTATAGTAAAAATCACTTGATTTTTTATATTTGCGGTGATATACTCTTATCAGGCAGTTAGCCGTAGCTAACTGACACGCGGGTGAACCGCTTTAATTTTTGCCCTTGTAGTTAGCGTAGGCTAACTCGTTTTGATTACTGATTCAAGGAGATGCCATGTCAGAAGATTTATTTGTCCGCCAGTGCGCGCCCACTCTCGCCGGGCTGAAAACGGGAAACCTGTTTTCCTGCAGTTTTAAAAATGAGAATGAGATGAAAGAGTCGGTCAGAACAATAAACCGACGGCTCAGAGACAAGGGGCTTCGTTTTATTCCGATGAGATTCTGCGGCACAAGCGCGCTTCTTTATCTTTACCGCCCCGAAAAACTCAAATCCGACCTTTGCTCCCCGCACGCAAAAGATATTCTCGGCGGTTACGGATACCCGCACGGGTCTGCGGAAAAATGTGTTTCCTGCCTTTGCAGAAAGCTTTCCGCACACGATGAATTTCCACACGAAATAGGCCTTTTTCTCGGTTATCCGCCGGAAGATGTGAGGGGATTTATAGAGCATGGCGCGCGCAACTGCAAGTGTTCGGGCTGCTGGAAGGTTTACGGCGATGAACAAAGAGCCAAAGAAATCTTCGGAAGGTATAAAAAATGCAAAGATGTTTATTGCCGCCGCCACGCGGAAGGCTATTCCGTTGAAAAGCTGACGGTGGTTCTTAAAGAGAAAAGAGGTTAACTATGAGTTTTTGTGAACTGAAGAATATCCGTAAGAGCTTCGGCAGCGGAGAAAACAGAGTCGAAGTGCTCAAAGGGATTGACCTGAATATTGAAAAAGGAGAAATCTGCGTTCTGCTCGGACCCTCAGGATCAGGCAAATCAACGCTTCTCAATATAATCGGCGGCATTGAAACAGCCGATGAAGGCGCCGTTTCCGTAAACGGAGAAAGAACTGCCGACATGAGCGAGAAGGCTCTGACGGAATACAGGCGTCACCATCTCGGCTATGTTTTTCAGGCCTATAATCTGATTCCCAATCTCACAGTGAGAGAAAATATTGAAGTCGGCGCTTATCTGAGCAAAAACCCGCTTGGCATTGATGAACTTATGGAAACGCTCGGCATAACGGACCAGAAAAATAAACTGCCGAATCAGCTTTCGGGCGGTCAGCAGCAGAGAACATCAATCGGCAGGGCAATAGTTAAGAATCCTGATATCCTGCTTTGCGATGAACCGACCGGCGCGCTTGATTACAACACCTCAAAAGAGATTCTCAAGCTCATTGAGGATGTCAACCAAAAATATGGCAACACAGTCATTATGGTAACGCACAACGACGCCATAAAAAATATGGCAGACAGAGTTTTTAAACTGCGCGACGGCGTAATAAGGAAATCATATTTTAATGAAGTGAAGATTTCCGCTTCGGACCTCGACTGGTAACGGGGGCGGCAGAATGAAAAATCCTCTGAATAAAAGATTTGCCCGCGAGCTCAAAAGCGACGCAGGTAAGTATATCGCCGTTTTTCTGTTTCTCGTTTTGTTTATCGGCGTTATATCGGGCTTCCTTGTTGCTGACAACAGCGTGTCTGCTGCTTACCGCGAAGGCTTTGATAAATATAATATCGAAGACGGGCACATTACATTCAAGACAGAACCTCCTGCGGAGATTCTCTCGCAGATTGAAAAGGCGGGAGAACTTGAATTTTACAACCTTTTCTATAAAAACGAGGCGCTTGTGGGTTTTGACGCTGATACCGTAAAAACAGTCCGCGTTTATTCCTTAAGAGACACGGTAAACACCGTCTGCCTTATGGAAGGCAAAATGCCCGGGCGCGCGGATGAAATAGCAATAGACCGCCTTTTTGCGGAAACAAACAAAGTGAATATCGGCGACACACTGCGTTTTTCGGAATGCGAGTATAAAGTTTCGGGCTATGTCGCTCTTCCCGATTACAGCTGCCTTTATGAAAACAACTCCGATATGATGTTCAGCGCCGTAAATTTCTGCGTGGCGATTGTCACGCCCGAAGGCTTTGATAATCTCGGCGACTCCCATCTGTTTTTTAACTACGCCTGGAAGTATCTGAAACCCTATGCCGATGAAACGGAGCAGAACGACCGCTCCGAGGCGCTTATCAAATCACTTGAAAACATAATAAAAAAGTATGATGAGAAACTCATTCAGGCGCAGGTTGACAAAGTGTGGAGCGATGCCGTTTCTCTCTCGGAAGAGCTTGAAAACAAGTTCAGAGAAGCCGCGGACGAAATTGAAAACAAAGTAAAAAAGGCGGGCGAAGACGCCGTAAAGGATGCGCTCGCAACCTTTTCGCAGGATGAAATATCGGAAATGCTCCTCAAAGAATCGGATATGACCGAAGAGCAGGTTTATTCAGCTATGATGGAAAAGGCAAACCTTACATCTGCGCAGAAAATGAAACTCGCGGCGGATTCGCGAACACTCAGCGAAGATGAACTGCTTGAAGAGGCAATGGAAATGACAGGCCTCACGCAGGATGACATTGCCGCCATGCTGCTCGAAATCACCGGAATAACCGAGGAAAGAGCGGGTGAGATACTGCTCGGCGAATACTGCGAAAAGAACAACACAACCGCCCGGGCGCTTGTCGCGGCAAAACTCGGCACGACTGAGAAGGCAATCAAAGATATGCAGACGGCGTTTGAAGATGCCGAAAACCTGACGGGCGACCTCGACATAAACAGCAAAGAGGCGCCGAAAATCG
Organism: Clostridia bacterium; assembly: GCA_024692685.1. GTDB lineage: Bacteria > Bacillota > Clostridia > Oscillospirales > Acutalibacteraceae > CAG-177. Next base: position 2,426 of record JAILMJ010000084.1, on the reverse strand, counting down.
ATTTTGACAAGCTTGAAAAGGACAGCGACATTGAATCGGGGCTTGATTTCTCGTTTGACGATATCTATTCAATAATCGGCAAGGTTGACGCTACGGGGATATATGACACGGCGGAAATCCGCAAAACTCTCGGCAGACTTGAAAAGCTGATGGATATTCACCCCGATGACAGCGACCTCATAGAAATAAAAGATTACATCCCCCGCTATCAGAATATGGCGATTATGTTCACGGGCAACGATATGAACTCCGACCACGCGACGGTTGTTCTTATGCTCTACATTATGCTCGTAATCCTTGCTTTCGTTTTTGCCGTTACCATATCAAACACGATTTCAAAGGAAGCAGGCTCAATCGGCACTCTGCGCGCGTCGGGCTACAGCGGGGGCGAGCTTATAAGGCATTATCTTGTTCTGCCCGTAACGGTTACCGCGCTGGGCGCGGTTGCGGGCAACATTCTCGGTTATACGGTTTTTGAAAGCCTTTTCGTAAAAATCTATTACACAAGCTATTCGCTTGTAACATATAAAACCCTGATGAACGGCGAAGCGTTCCTGCTCACAACGGTAAGCTCGGTTGCGCTTATGCTGATTGTCAACATATTTGTTCTTGCCCGAAAGATGAAAGTCCGCCCGCTCGATTTCCTGCGCGGAGAGGTTTCTTCGCGTAAAAGGAAAAAAGCGGTTAAAATCAGCCCGAAGCTGCCGTTCCTGCAAAGATTCGGCCTTCGCATCTTTTTCCAGAACGCCGGCTCTTATGCCGTTCTCTTCTTCGGCATTCTTTTCGGCGGCATTCTCGCTGTTTTCGGTATGCTGTTCGGGCCGATGTTTGAGGAATACTCCGTTCTCGCGAGAGAAACAATGTTCTGCGATTACCAGTATATTGTCAAAAAAGATTCCGTTGAGACCGATAACGCGCAGGCCGAAAAATTCTGTATGACGGCTCTTGACTCCGATGTGAAGGGATACGTCAAGGACAGCGTGTCAATTTACGGCATAGCGGATAACAGCAGCTACATCAAAGCGGATATTCCCGCGGGAGAGGTGCTTGTTTCCGAAGGTATTATGAAAAAATTCAGATTTGAGCCGGGTGATAAACTGACTCTCAAAGAGCCGTATTCAACAAAAACCTACTCCTTCACCATTGCGGGCGATTATCCATATCTTGCCTCGCTCGCCGTCTTTATGCCGCGTGATGACTACCTCGAAATGTTTGACAAGAGCGGCGATTATTTCACCGGATATTTCAGCAACAGCGAGCTTACCGACATTGACGAAGATGATATCTATACAACAATACGCCTTCAGGACGCCACAAAAATAGTTGACCAGCTCTCATCCCTCATCGGGTTTATGGATATATTTATGTATTTCGGCGTTGTTATATTCCTGCTTCTTATGTTCCTGCTGACAAAGCAGATTATCGAAAAGAACAGCCGGTCAATCGCAATGACCAAGATTCTCGGCTTCAAAAACGGCGAAATCGCGAAGCTGTATCTTCTCGCCACATCCGCGGCGGTTGTAATCTCGCTTCTGCTGTCTGTGCCCGTAATCCATCTGCTGCTGCAGTGGGCTTTCAGGTATTATCTGTATGTAAAAATGTCGGGCTATATTCCCTATATCGTTTCAAACACATGCTACATAAAACTTTTCGTGATGGGTATAGCGAGTTACGCTGTCGTCGCCGCGCTTATGCTCCTGAAAATCAGAAAAGTGCCGATGGGCGAAGCGCTTAAAAATCAGAATATGTAAGAACGGAGTGATTATATGAAAAAAAAGAAACAAAACGATGTTTCCGCTCTGCTCGGCTATGCCGGCAGATACAAAGCACTTACCTATACCGGTCTTGCGCTTTCGGCGATTGCGATGGTTATGGGTATGATGCCGTATATATGCATCTGGCTCGCCGTGCGTGATCTTATCGCGGTTGCTCCGGAATGGAGCGGGGCAACATCTGTATCCGGCTACGGCTGGGCGGCATTCGCTTTTGCGTTCGGCGGCATACTGGTTTATTTTCTTGCGCTTATGTGCACCCATCTTGCAGCTTTCCGCACGGCATCAAATATCCGCAAGCAGGGCGTTGCCCATCTTATGAAAACCCCTCTCGGATTTTTTGATTCCAACGCCTCGGGATTGCTTCGCAACAGACTTGACGGAGCCGCGGGCGAAACAGAAACTTTGCTTGCCCACAACCTTGCAGATATCGTCGGCACAGCGGCAATGTTTATAACAATGATTGTGCTGATGTTTGTTTTTGACTGGCGTATGGGCGCTGCCTGTCTGCTCGCTGCCGTTATTTCCGTAATTGCCCTGTTTACAATGATGGGCGGAAAAAACGCGAAGCTGATGGCTGAATATCAGACTGCTCAGGATTATATGAGTAAAGCAGGCACGGAGTATGTCCGCGGCATTCCCGTTGTAAAAGTA
>JAILMJ010000058.1 GCA_024692685.1 Clostridia bacterium | reverse complement strand
CAAATAAGCTTCTGATTTTTTGGGGAAAGGGGGCGAATTTTTATATGAAAAAACAGATTTATAATGTCATTTCGGTTATTCTTGCAGTTGCATTTGTGCTTTCGGCTTTTTCAATTATCGGGATAGCAGAAAACGATTTTGAAGAAAATGAAATGAGATTGACTTATATTGACAACTACAGCGGTAGCATAAAAAAAGGCTTGGTCTCAACAACTGTTAAGGCTCAAATTGTTGGAGCATCTTCAGTTACAAAAGTAAAAATAAAAATGGAACTTCAAAAACTTTCGAGCGGAAATTATTCCACCGTAGAAACATGGGAAAAGACTTTTTATTCGGACACTGGTTCTATGGAAGAAAGCAAGGTAACAAACCCGCTTAGCACTTATCGTCTTAAAGCAACTGTTACAGCATATTCCGGGTCTAATTCGGAGTCACAGACCTTTTATGAGTATTAAATAGTACTCAACCACTCCTATGCCTGTGGTTAAACGCAGGCATAGGAAACGCCCAAAGGGTTATCACGGCCGCGGGTTTATTATGTAAGGTGGTTGTGAAAATGATAAATTTAATATTATATGAGAGGGCTTTATTTAATTGTAAATGTCAAGTCAAAATGTCGAAAATCGCCAAACGAAAATGTACAATTTCGGCAAGTGAATTACTCATCTGAATCTTCAAAAATGTTTCTGCCTTTCAGTCGATAAGAGTGACCGGTAATCTTGACAATGTCGCAATGATGAACAAGTCGATCAATAATGGCATTAGCGATAACAGCATCACCGAAAACATCCGGCCATTTTGAAAATGATTGATTAGTGGTAATAATGGTCGGTCTGAATTCGTATCTTGCAGCTATGAGCTGAAAGAAACCATACGCAGCGTCTTTATCGACAGGCAGATAACCGATTTCATCAATAATCAAAACTGTGTATTTAAGGTAATGCTTGACAATTTTTTCAACCCTGTTTTCCTTTGCTGCCTGTTTGAACTTTTCCATTAGAACAGCAAAGTTGATAAAGTATGTTGATATGCGTTGACTGGCAGCCTCAATACCTATCGCAGTAGCCAGATGAGTTTTGCCGACTCCACTCGATCCTAAAAAAATGATGTTGGATTTGTTTTCAATAAAACGCAGGCCCATAAAGTCCATTATCTGTTCCCTGTTAATCGAAGGCTGATATGAGAAGTCAAAATCCTTTATCGTTTTAACATAGGGAAAATGAGATGTGACAATGTTTATCTTTCTGGCTCTCTCGTCTCTGAAAGCAATTTCAGCACTTGTTAATTCGATTAATGAATCCTGTAAAGATGTGCCCTTTTTCACGGATTTATCTATCACGCTCGGAAGTATCTCATTCATTTTGAAGAGAGACAACTCCTGGAGGTTGTTCTGTAGAGCATTAAAGCTTGTCATATATTTCCAGATTCCTTTCTGCAATTGATACAATTTCGTCATCATCAAGCATTTTCAGAGAACTCCTGCGTGCAATTTCAAGGTAATCATTCTCATCAAAGTTCATAACTCTTTCTCTTTTTTCCCAATGCTTGACAAAGTGATTGTTGAACGTAATATCAAAGCCTGATCCCGTGTCGGTAATGTCCACACGTTTGCCTATGTAATCAGGTGGAACGGAATATTTTCTTCCTTCATAAGAAATCATAGAATCAGAACTGACTTTTCTGGAAACGGAATCGATAAAGAATCCGTTAAGAGCACTTAAATTAGTATCTATCAGAAGAGGCTGCTCAAGCCTAAGCATATCAAACGGTATTTGACCGGTAGCCTGACATACTGATGAATTGATTTCCTGATTGAGATCACTAACAATTCTTTTAATATCTTCAAAGTTTTCAATGTCACCGCTATAGACTTTGAGTCTGTTCATCAGTTTTGCGGTAACCTCAACCTTTCCCTTGGTCTCCGGCCGATAGGCGACACAGGCTTTAGGAACAAAACCACATTCTTCAGCGAAGTTTTTGAATTCTTCGTTAAATACCGGCTCACTGTACTGCGTACGTGACTTGTCGATTATTGAGCGCATATTATCGAAAAGAATTTCATGAGGAACTCCGCCGATGTAATGGAACGCACATGCTAAGCAGAATTCAACTTGTTTCAAATCTCTTGATTCTGTAACCATAAGGAACCTGGTTCTTGAAAAGCCAAGGATTAACAAGAATATGTTGAACTTTATGGTTTCGTCATACTTGGTTCTGAATCTCATCGATTCTTTCCAGTCAACCTGGGCTTGTATACCGGGACTGGTTTCGAATCTGATGGTTGCTTCCGTTTGTTTCTCAGCATTAAGGTTATGAATGTAGCTCTTTATGGTTGAATAACTTCCAGTAAATCCGTGATGTTTTTTAAGATAATCGTAGATTGCAATTGCAGGAGCACCTGTTTTAACCTTTTCAGCAATCAATTTTTCAAACCCATCTGTCTTTTTTGGAAACTGCTTCGGTTCAGCCTTGATGCCGTTCTTTGCAAGCTCAATGTATTTGCTAATTGTTCGGCGGTCGCAATTCATCTGTCTTGCTAACCTTGAACAGTTAACCTTCAGCTCGGGTGTTTCCTTACACATATGTTTTACCTTCTCAAAAATGTCCTTCCTTTTGTTCATCTTCCCACCTCCAGTGGGGAGTATACTCCCCACTGGAGATGAATTCCACTTCTGACAAAATTGTACATTTTGAGTTGGCGTTTTTGTACATTTTCAGTTTAGCATTTATACAGGTTGCAACAATATGGGTGAAATGAGAGACGGTTAGCGGTTAGCCCCCGACTCTCAGTAGTTATCTAAAACGGCCGGAGTTTAGGAGACTAGCGGTCGTTTTTCTTTTTGTTGATAAAAGCCTTTATCCTGTCAAATACCGTCAGAATTGTCGGTATTGCAGAAAACACGACTTCTATTATGCGAATGAAATTATCTTTCATTGGCACAACCTCATCGTACTGTATTCGCCTGAGCGTATATGTAAAAGGAAGGCAAAAAAGGGCAAACAACTCCTTCCTGTAATTTTGTTTTACAGTCGGAGGTTACCGCTGATACGCTAATGCAAAGTGAAATTGCACTGCAACCAACCTATTAAGGTCAGCCCGTCCCTCATTTCAAGAGCGATAGTAACAAATTCGCCATATAATGTCAAAGTTTACATTCATTCAAGCAAAA
>JAILMJ010000043.1 GCA_024692685.1 Clostridia bacterium | reverse complement strand
CGGATAAAGAAGCGGCTCACCGCCGAAGACCATAAGCGAATCAATGTTGTATATTTCACAAATTTCGGCGACTGTTTCAGCGCCTCGCTTGCCATCCAAATGCTCGGTAAAGCCCGTGTGATCGCCTTCCGAACAATGCTTGCAGCGCCCGGTGCAGGCAAGGGTTTCAACAACTTCTATTCGCTGCAGATTTTTCAAATATTCATTCATATTGAATCACAATCCGTTCTTCCTGAAAAATTATATATTAATCATAGCATATTCCTGCCGGTCATTCAAGGCAAAACGCAAAAGTGTTAGCATAAATGCTATTGTTACCATTGTTACTGCCTATTAATATTTGATTTTGACTAAACAGCATAGCATCAATTAACCCCAAACATCTCATAATATTTGAAATCGGAACGGAAGCATATTCCCCTTCCAATAGAGGAGTCATAATAAAAGCCGCAATCCATTGCAAATTAAAAGATTGCGGCAATTATGCGATTAGATGATACCACGATTTACTCCAAAAAAGTTGCAGAAATACAACAAAGCGCATTCCGTTCACAAAAAATAATAAAACGAACGATAACACGAACGCAAATATTTACGGTTGCATTTGCGTTCATAATGTGGTATTATATGAACGCAAAACAGATTGGAGTGTAAACAATGAAAGAGTCAAATGTTTTAGAATATAAAGAAAAAATCACCAATACATTTCTTAAAACAGTCAGTGCATTCGCGAATTTCGGAACGGGAGAAATAAAGTTCGGAATTACCGATTCCGGCAAGCCGGTTGGAGTTAATGAACCTAAGTCTGCCTGCCTGGATATTGAAAACAAAATAAACGACAGTATTTCTCCTAAGCCGAGATATACGCTTTCGGTTAACAGCAATAATGTTATTACCCTGACAGTATACGAAGGACTTAATAAACCATATTTATATAAATCAAAAGCTTATATCAGAAACGATACATCTACTGTTGAGGTTGATGCTGTTGAACTGAGACGGCTTTTGCTTGAAGGCCAGAATAAATCATTTGAAGATCTTCCGTCAAAGACTCAAAATCTAAAATTCGGTGTACTTGAGCAAAAGCTGAAAGAGCAGATATCCATTAAAAAACTTGATGAAAACATATTGAAAACCCTTGAATTGTATTCTGATGATGAAGGTTATAATATTGCCGGTGAGATTCTTGCGGACAAAAACAGCTTTCCCGGAATTGACATTGTGCGCTTCGGTGAAAGCATTGATATCATTATGGATAGAAAGCTCTGTGAAAAAACATCCTGTCTTGCTCAATTGGATGTTGCCTGTGAAATGTTCAAAAAGTATTATCAGTATGAAATAATTGACGGTATGCTAAGAACGGAAAAAGAACTAATCCCCGAAAAAGCATTCAGAGAAGCAGTCGTTAATGCAATAGTTCACAGAACATGGGATGTAAATGCAAATGTCAGAGTTTCCATGTTCAAGGACAGAATAGAAATTGTTTCTCCCGGCGGTTTGCCTCACGGTATATCAAAAGAAGAATATCTTGCGGGAAGGCTTTCAATTCTCAGAAATCCGATAATCGGTAATGTGTTTTTCCGGCTTCATCAGATTGAACGGTTCGGAACCGGAGTCAAAAGAATAAACGAAGCTTACACCGACAGCGAAATAAAACCAAGGTTTGAGGTGTCAGATAATACAATCAGTGTAATTTTACCTACTGTTGAAAAAGAAATACCTTTAAATGAAGATGAAAAAACAATATACATATTTTTGAAAAACAATATTGCCCTTTCAAGTTCTGAAATAGCTGAAGGATGCGGGTTCGGAAAAACAAAAACCGTCAGTATTTTAAAGAATCTTGTCAAAAACGGCTATATTAAAACAACAGGAAATGGTAGAGGAATCAAATACATTTGTGATTAAGAGAAATCAGGTGATACGATGAACGCAGTAATCTATGCCCGATATTCATCCGACAATCAGCGCGAGGAATCAATTGAAGGGCAGGTAAGAGAATGCCGTGAATACGCTGAGAAAAACGGAATGGATATTATCGGCGTATACACAGACAGAGCGTTTTCTGCCAAAACTGATAACAGGCCCGAATTTCAGCAGCTTATTAAAGACAGCGCGAACAAATCATTTGAAGCAGTACTTGTTTGGAAACTGGACCGTTTTGCAAGGAACAGATATGACAGTGCAAAATATAAATATGTTCTGAAAAAGAACGGTGTCAGGGTTATATCTGCAACTGAAACAATTTCCGAGGGAGCGGAAGGAATACTGCTTGAAACCATGCTTGAAGGTATGGCGGAATACTATTCTGTTGAACTTGCCGAAAAAGTTAAACGCGGACAAACAGAAAATGCATTGAAATGCAAATATAACGGCGGAGGGATACCCTTTGGACTTTATGTTGACGAAGAACAGCATTTAAAGCCCGATCCGGTTACTGCTCCTCTTGTCAAAGAGATATTCGTTAACTATTCGGAAGGAATGAAACTTCAGCAGATAGTCGATAAGCTGAATGAAAAAGGAGTTGTCAATTCCAGAGGAAATCCGCTCAATGTGAATTCTGTCGGAAGAATTCTGCATAACAGAATATACATCGGAGAATACAAGCACAGCGATGTGGTTGTTCCTAATGGTATCCCGGCAATTATAAGCGAAGAGTTATTTGATACCGTTCAGGAAATGCTGAATGTCAATCGTCGGTCAATAGCAAAACATAAAGCGGCAGAAGAATATTTGCTGACTACAAAGCTTTATTGCGGCAAATGCAAAAATCAGATGTTCGGCGAAAGCGGAAAGAATCACGCCGGAATCATTTATCGCTATTATAAATGTGCAGATGTTAAACGGCACGGCGGATGCGACAAGAAGTCGGTTA
>JAILMJ010000031.1 GCA_024692685.1 Clostridia bacterium | reverse complement strand
CTATGCAAAACAAACCGACGGCCTGTTTGCCCGCATCATCGGCAAAATCAGTGCACTGACCGTCGCACAATACATCAATTACCTAAACAATCAGCCGATTGGCAGAGTTAAATATGCACTGGTTTAATTCCGCCAACGGGTAGTATATAGTATTTTAATAATCATATAAATAAAACATAATTATGGCACAAAAATTTGAAAATATATCAATTGTAAATCTAAAATTGGATTTATCAAATCCTCGTCTGCCAAAATCCAAGCAAGGAAAGGACGATAAGACGGTAATAGAATTTCTATTATTAGAGGCTGCAACAACAGAATTAATGGAATCTATTGCAGAAAATGATTTCTTTGTAGGAGAGATGTTATTAGTAATACCCGATATTTCCGACCACGGAAAATTCATTGTGATAGAGGGAAACAGACGGCTCACTGCTGTGAAACTATTAAACAATCCTGAAATTGCTACTGTAAAGAAAAAAGATGTTAAATCGATTGCAGAAACAGCAAAATACATTCCTACAACTCTTCCTTGTTTGACATTTGACAATAGAGATGAAATACAGAAATTTATTGGTTTTGTTCATATAACAGGGAAAAAATCATGGCGTATGCTTGAAAAGGCCAGATACCTTCATGACTTAAGAGTAAGTGATACATTGAAAGATAAGCCTTTGGATAATGCCTGTAAGGAAATTGCCAGAATGATTGGTAGTAAAAGCCCTTATGTAAGAAAGATGTTGATTAGCTATAACCTATATGAAATTGTTGAGGACGAGGGTTTTTACCAAATAGACGGTCTATCTGACTCTACGTTTTTCCTCAACTACTTTTCTGATGGCCTTCAAAAAGAAAATATTAGAAATTATATAAATATCAACTTGCTTTCAGAAGACCCCCTACAAAATATAAACCAAGAACATCTAAAAGAAATTGTTGGATGGTGGTTTAAAAAGACAGAAGGAGTTTCTCGGGTCATTGGAGATAGTGAAGGGATGAGGATTTTGAATGATGTTCTTGGTAATGAGAACGCTTTAAATGCATTTAAAAGTGGTGTTAATCTATTTGAAGCTCATGAACTCACTAACGATATAGACAATCAATTTGAAAACAAAGTAAAAGAATCACTTAGAGCCATAGAAGCCGCAGACAGTTTATCAAACAAAACAACTAGTTTTTATTCTAGCCTATATGACGATTTGAAGAGTATTCGTTCCATAGCTAACAAAATCAATTTATACCGAGAAGAAAAAACACAAAATGGTGATGAATTCTGAAGAAAAATTCAGTGTGTGCGTTGCTGAACTTGGCAATACACCTAAACCCTCTACGAATGACACTAATCTACTCGCCGATTTCGTAGAATTATTGATTGTATTCTCCGGCGAGAGTGGAATATCTTATGGTGATATCAAAGATCGTTTTTTTGGAGAACCTGATGAGAATCAAACAGCAGAAGTTGATGACAAAAATGAAGCTTATATCAGGAGTATTTTTAATCTAATTGATGAAAGAATTGCTCAATTTGGGGACAATTATCCTTTTATGAAAGACGAACATGGGGTCTTCATTATAAAGGAGCATCTATCATCTGAAGAAAAAATATACATTTGTTTACTGCTTTCGTCATCTCTTGATATATTCCATCAATACCAAACCGAACTCACTACAGATTTTGAGACTATTTGTTATGAAACAATGAAATTATTCCTACCAAATGCGACTGTGAAAGCCTTTGGAAAAAATTCGGAGTATACTGGAACTGCTCGCGAAAAAATTATAAAATTAGCTAACGATATTGGTTTAGAAGTAAACAATCATGAAATTCAAGAAATTAATGAACGTAATAATCAAGAACGGGGTTTAGACATTGTTGGATGGTTGCCTTTTAAGGACACCTGCCAAAACAAAATTGTTTTCTTGGGTCAATGTGCTTGTGGTAAGCAATACGAATCAAAACAACATGACGCCCGCCGGTATATGGAGTATTACATTTATTATAAAACTGAGCCACAACTCACACTTTTTGTTCCATATTCACTTATTAATCCTTCTTGCAGAAAATTTTATCACTCCGACCTTATTGAAAGAGATTACCTAATATTCGAAAGACTCAGAATACTTTCACTACTGGAAAGTACGGAAAATATATTTGAGCATTTGAGAGCAAAGGACTTGGTAGAAAAGTGCATTGGCAATTATCATGTATAATCTAACTTTATATCAACAGTATATCATATTAAAACATGGAATCTACAATAATCGATAAATCAAATTTCAGCCCTCTTTTCAATTCAAAACTCTCTGATGAGGATGTAATGAGTATTTATCACTATTTACGTTTCGCTTTTGAGCAGAGCCACCCAAACAACATGGTGGATGCAAGTGATGCATATATCCTTACAGTCTTTCCATTTAAACGTGGAGCTATAGTTCCCGATAATTTTGATGTTGTAAATTATGAAACTGGACTGTTTGAAGGGAAACCCGCATTATGCAAAGTAGATGGCTCACATGAGATTTTGGTATTTGACTAATTCGTCGATGATGCACTGTTGATGACGATGGAAGAGTATATCAACTACGGCCTCACAATCATCAAAGACAAAATGGATAAAGACGAAACTTATTTCATAAACCAAAACGCCTTCCTGAACCTCATCCAAGACCTCACCTTCCCCAAGAATGACACCCTCTCCCCAAATGACGACCAACCCGAACCGTTAGACTAATGACTGACAATTGAAATAAAACCCGTATCTTTGCAGACGAAATAGAGATAGAAAAAAACGTTATTGTAAAAGTGAACAAATTATTGGAATATGACCCTACCTGTTAACATTGAAGCTTTAATAAACGGAGAGGTCGTTGAGAACGACCGCATTGAATTCAAGAAAGGATGGGATCCAGATCACATCTATAGAACTATTTGCGCTTTTGCCAACGATTTCGAAG
>JAILMJ010000020.1 GCA_024692685.1 Clostridia bacterium | reverse complement strand
TCATGGACTATGAGGTTGATAGGTTGCATGTGTAAGCGTGGTGACACGTTCAGCTTGGCAATACTAATAGGTCGAGGGCTTGACCAATCTTTTTCTCTTACTCTTCTTTATCTTCTTCCTTTGTTCGGTTTTCAGGGTGTGTTGAAAACATGCACCATTAGCTCAGTTGGGCGAACCGCCGAAGCGCCGCCTGTGGCGGATGCAGCGAGGCGGTGAGGTGAAGAAACACAGAGTAATGCGAAGCGAAAGCGAGCAGGACGACAATGTTTCTGAGGGAAGAGCACGCGGCCCGCGTGACCGTCCTGACTGTACAGTTATTTGAGAAGATAAAATCAAATATGCCCTAATAGCTCAGTCGGTAGAGCACGCGGCTGTTAACCGCGGTGTCACAGGTTCGAGTCCTGTTTGGGGCGCCACATCATCATAACTCGAAACTGTTGCTTATCGGTAACACTTTCGGGTTATGTTTCTTTTTATCAGAATAGTTTTTGCTTTTTATCCCTTATATATCAAAAAAATATACTTAAGCTTCCCGATTAATATCTTGCTTTAAAACTGCATATATAAAACTTGCCCCAACCGTAGCTTTTATGTCTCGGTTGGGGCTTTTTTGTTTTATTCAGAGTCCGTTGCCGGAAGAATTATCACTCCATTTTTAAGCGGGCCGTGATCCTCATAAATATAAAACAGAGCGGAAGTGAGTTTATCGACATAGCTGTTCTGAATTTCTGAATTGTATTCTTTACTGTCAAAGTCTATTTCCAGTTTACCGATTTCATCGATTTCCCAATCGCGGATTTCAAAGCAGTATTCGCATTTTGTGCTGGCATTGTTTTCTTTAGTAAGTTCAAAATATACGGCAGCAAAGTCTCTGTCGGTGATATATTCTTCTGTTTCCTCGGCAGTTATTCTTTCCGGCTTGTCATTGACAATAAACGCAAATTCGGGTATAAGGCGCTTTCTCATCTGAGAGAGCGCCGATTTTTCTGTTTTTACGGCCTCGTCAATGGTTATTCCGAAGTGTTTTGCAGTGGCTTCACGGGTGTGGTTGTCGGTTTGATAATCCAGCCCAAAGCGGTAATTAAGATATTGCCGCTGTCTGGCGGTCAGTTCATCCAGTGCTTTATTGATTAATGACTTCTTGTGATTCCTGAAAAACAGTTCCTCGGGAGTGAGGTGATAATCGTTTTCATATATCGGCTCTGATTTGATATGGTCGCTGTCAACAGGATTGATTTTTACCTGAATTCCCGCCAGTTCGTCATAGTCAACCTTATATGTCTTAACCGGAAACTTCTTCCATCCGGATTTACACTGGCTCACTATATAATTGATTGCATAATTCTTTATGCAGTTGCCGGCGATAGTGGTGAACATAAACCCTTTTTCGGGGTCGAATTCTTCAACCGCTTTCATAAAGCCGATTGAGCCTTCCTGGAATAAATCTTTTTTATCGATTATAAACGGGTTACCGCATTCAGCCAGAGCTTCATTGCTCATTTTGCGTATAAAAAACTGGTTATGCCAATACAGGTCATTTAAAGCCTGCCTGTCTCCGCTTTTTGCCCGGATACAATACTCTTCGTTATCTATTTTCTTTACAAACTTTTTCTTCTTCTTTTTCGTTTTTAACCCTTCTTCACATCATTCGCAAACAGCGGTATCATCGCTGCAATCAGATTATTCCTCTCTTCTTCCGTTAAACTGTGTTTTGACGCAATAGATTCAACAACTCCGGTTGCCAATCTTGATGCGTTGATTCTTCTAATTGCAAGATTATGTTTGCCGACGGATTTTTCCAGTGCGGCGACAATCTCCAGCGTGTTCTTTTCTTCCTTCTTGATATTCGGTTTCATACCCGATTTGATATTGATAATCATATTGGAGAACATATTCTGTATTGCAGTCAGATCAAAATCAGTATTCGGATACTTAACAGTCTGTATATCATGAGCCGCTTCTTCGGAGTGGTCACTTCGCATATTTCCGACTATTCGTGAAACTTCATCAAAAATAGTATTTTGAACACAGGCGCCCGCTGTTACCGCATCTGTTAAATACAGAGTCAGGGCTATCGAGAAATTGCCGAAATCTGGATGCTCAAGCAGCATATTTACAACGTCCGCATCAATTTCTCCGGAGCAGAGCTTTTCCGCGGCAGCGGATGAAACACCCAGCTTTTTCAAATCATAATTAACCGATGATCTGTCATCAGATAATCCGAACAGATAATCCAAAGAAACACCGAAGTATTCGGCAAAAGATAAGGCAAGGTCGCTGTTAATGGTTTTGCCGTTTTCTATTTTGCTGATTGTTCCTTTGTCAACACCGAAAACATTGCCTAGTTCCTGCTGAGACAAATTACGCTCACGGCGAAGGTCTCTAACTCTATCGCCAAGCGTTCCTTTTAAATGTTCCTGCATTCAAAATCACCTCAATTCTTACGCAAAAATGCAACTTTTTATCAACTCAGAAAAACATTTTACGCAAATCTGCAACATAGCCGTTTTTTGCCCTGCTCAACTGTATAATTATATTAGGAAGGGAGATTAAAGCCCCATAAGGACAGCTTGTCCAAGGAACTACAGTATAACAAACAAATGTTCGGTTGTCAATAGTAATTATCATATCTCAAAAAGAAATATCAAACATAAACTCAAAATACAACAAGGGCAACTATTTGTTGTAGCGCTAATGAATCTGAAATCTATATCTTGATTTCGACAATTATGTTGCGTTATTTGCAACTTTTTGACATCCGGCAATAAATCTTTACGCATTTCGGCAACATAGCCGTTTTTTACCTTGCTCAACTGTATAATTATATTGGGAAGAGAGATAAGCCGAGTGCTGAAAACAATTCATTTTTTCAATTAATCTGCAGTTTTATCATTTTTGAGCAAAATTTGCTTTGAAATGAAAAACACTTCTCTATTTTGACAATCGCAAAAATGAGAAGTGAGTGTGTATTTGAGGTAACAATTATCCTTATATGCAAAAAACAATCAAATAAAAAGGAAAAACATCGGATAGAAATCTCCGGAACGGGTCAGAGGTCGTTTGGAGAAAACCTATCCGGTTTTTTTATAAATCTATCACGAAAGGTGGTGAAATTATGAGTGTAAGCATAGTCAATCAGATCAAGTCCGTTATCGTTGCCGAGGGTTATACTATGAAGCAAGTGCTAGATATGCTTGTTTATGAATACGGCTGGAGTGAAAGCCTGTCCAATTTCAGCCGTAAACTGCATACGGGCAAAATCAAGTATGCCGAAGTGCTGCAGATAGCGGAAGTGCTCGGGTATGAAATATCCTGGCAGAAGCATTAACTGTTGAAAATCAAAAACAATGAATGGATGATTCTATAAGAAGAAGGAGCTGATTATTAATGAACATATACGGATATGTAAGAGTATCATCCACAGACCAGAATGAAGACAGGCAGATTCTTGCCATGCAGGAAAACAGCGTGCCGGAGAAAAACATTTTCATCGACAAGCAGTCGGGCAAAGATTTCGAGCGGCCGCAGTATAAGAAAATGCTGAAAAAATTAAGAGCCGGCGATTTGCTCTATATACTGAGCATCGACCGGCTCGGGCGAAACTATGAAGAAATACAGCGGCAGTGGCGCTATCTGACAAAAGAAATCGGTATTGATATCTGCGTTATCGATATGCCGATTCTCGACACACGCCCGTATAAAGATTTGCTAGGAACCTTTATCTCCGATTTATTTCTCGCCGTGCTGTCGTTTGTTGCCGAAAACGAGCGCGACAACATCAAAAAGCGGCAGGCCCAGGGCATAGCGGCGGCAAAAGCGAGAGGCGTAAAGTTCGGGAGACCGGAAAAACAGTTGCCTGCGGATTTTCCCTCTCTCATCAAAAAGTGGGAGAAAAAACAAATCCCGCTGCAAGATATTTTACAGCGGTGCGGTATATCGGAATCTTCATTTTATAGGCGACTCAGAGAATATCGCCTTACGCACGAGAGCGAGGTGATATCTCCACTGTCATAATTCCTACTTTATGACAGTTACATATACATTATTATTTTACACCAATTAACCTTAAAAATCAATGACTTTTCATAGTTTTTACATCAAGTAGCGGGCTACCCTCAAAACCCATTATTGACGACGGACTTTTGTCAAAAAGTAGAACTTTTGGCATAAGTCTTTTTGTTTATGGGGTGATTATCATAGGCAGTCAGCTTATAAAACCGAATGAATACCCTGTTGCGCCGGTGATTGATATTTTGCTTAAAGACCGAACGACAGGCAAAAATATAATATTTGCAACAAATGAATATGCTTTTGCTTATGAGCGGGATGAAATAACATCCGAGCTTGTCAGCGGGAAGTTCTTCAGCGAAATGCAGCCCAGGGTTGAAAAGGCAAAAGAAAATCAAGCGGCAAGGACAAAAGAAAAAGCCGAGGTTTTCACTCCGTCATGGATTTGCAACAAGATGAATAATCACTGCGACGAGGAATGGTTCGGTAAAAAGGGAGTTTTCAACACCGAGCGTGGCAACAGCTGGGCAGTAAATAACAAAAAGGTTGAGTTTCCCGAGGAAAAAACATGGAAAGATTATGTGCTGTCAAAACGGCTTGAAATCACGTGCGGCGAGGCGCCGTATATTGTTTCAAGGTATGATACCACAAGCGGCGAGCCGATTGAAATAAACAGGCGCATAGGAATCCTTGACCGCAAGCTCAGAGTGGTGAATGAAAATGCCAAGGATGAAAAAGAATGGCGCGATTGGGTTTATAAAGCATTTCAGAGTGTTTACGGCTATGAGTTTCAGGGTGATAATCTGCTGATTGCAAGGATTAACCTGCTTTGCACATTTGTTGATTATATGCTTGCCGTACAGGGCAAGAAACCGACAAAACAGCAATTAAATAAAATTGCCGAAATCGTTTCCTGGAATATATGGCAGATGGACGGGCTTAAGGGAACAATTCCCTTTGAAAACAAGCCGGATGAATATGACGGCCAGATTGGCTTTGATTTTATTTTCGGAACAAATGAGCAAAAAGAAGAAATAAATGTTGAATGCGTTATAAAAGACTGGCAGGCAGGTAAAAAAGTTAAATTTTCGGATATAAGGAGCAATAAAGATGAAATTTGATTTTGTAATAGGTAATCCGCCGTATCAAGGTGAAAACGATGCTAACCATAATAGAATGCCGCCAGTTTATCATTACTTTATGGACAATGCTTTTAAAATTGGTGAAGTTGTTGAATTAATTACTCCTGCAAGGTTTTTATTTAATGCTGGTTTTACTCCA
>JAILMJ010000108.1 GCA_024692685.1 Clostridia bacterium | reverse complement strand
ACCGTATGAAAAGCTTTATGAGATGGACGCAATAAATGACGATTTTGAGAATTGTGATGCTGCAATTATTGTCGGTGCCAATGATGTTGTAAATCCCGCCGCAAGAGAAGCTGAGGGCACTCCCATTTACGGTATGCCGGTGCTTGCAGCCGATAAGGCAAAACAGGTCATCATTTTCAATTACGATTTAAAACCCGGTTATGCAGGCGTTGACAATCCTCTTTATTCTAAAGAGTCAGGCGTTACAATTTTACTTGGAGACGCCAAAGAAACTGTTTTATCCGTAATAAACAATCTATAAAAACAGGGCGGTCATTTTCTGATGACCGCCCCATTATTTATTTAATCATGCCTCTTTTTTTAACACAGTTTTCAAGATTTATAGCCTCATAAATATCATTATCAAACAGTTTGCATATGGTTTTATATTTTTCCAAAGGAAGAGTTTCGAGTGTCATTTCTTCGCTTATACACAAGGCGACTATTTCTCCTGTTGCTTTATATGCATCTCTGAAAGGAAGTCCTTTTGAAACCAGATAATCAGCACAATCAGTTGCATTTATAAATCCGGTCAAAGCTGCTTTTCTCATATTTTCAGGAACAACTTTCATTGTATCTATCATAGGAACAAGAGTAATCAGACATAATTTAACTGTATCAAAAGCATCAAAAACAGCATCTTTATCTTCCTGCATGTCTTTATTATACGCAAGAGGAATTCCTTTCATAACAGTTAATAAAGTTATCAAATCTCCGAATACCCTGCCGCTTTTTCCCCTGACAAGTTCAGTAATATCAGGGTTTTTCTTTTGAGGCATAATACTTGAACCTGTAGAGAATGCATCATCCAGCTCTACAAATTTAAACTCCCAGGAACACCAAAGAATAATCTCTTCACTTAATCTTGATAAGTGAACCATAATAATTGAGAGAGCGCTGGCAAGTTCAATGCAAAAATCTCTGTCAGAAACTCCGTCAAGGGTACTGGCTGTATATGTATCAAAGCCGAGAAGATTTGCCGTCATTTTCCTGTCAATAGGGTAAGTTGTTCCTGCAAGAGCTCCGCTTCCGAGAGGTGAAACATTCATTCTGCGTTTTGCGTCTTCAATCCTGCTTATATCCCTTTTTAACATTTCAACATAAGCATTAAGATGAGCTTTGAAAGTAATTGGCTGTGCCCTTTGAAGATGAGTATAGCCCGGCATTATTACTTCAGAATTCTGCTCCCCCTTTTCCGTTAATGAATCTAAAAGTTTCTTTAACAGTCCAACAGTATTATCACACTCATCTCTGAGATATAATCTGATATCAAGAGCAACCTGATCATTTCTGCTTCTTCCGGTATGTAGTTTTTTACCTGCATCTCCAATTCTTTCGGTAAGAGTTTGCTCAATAAAAGTATGGATATCCTCTGCAGCGCTGTTAATAATTAGTTTTCCGCTTTCAATATCCTCTTTTATTTCCGATAACCCTGTAATTATTTTGTCACGGTCTTCAACAGGAATTATTCCTTGTGAAGCCAACATTGTTACATGTGCTATACTGCCTTCAATATCATATTTATACATCCTGGAATCAGTTGCTATTGAGGAGTTGAAATCATTTGTCCTCTCATCAGTTTCTTTCTTAAACCTTCCTGACCAAAGCATCATAGGTCTATTCATCCCTTCTTACAGAATAAGCCGTCCGAACAGACGAACGGCTCATTTAATCAAATCAGTTTTTATTTTTACGCTCTGAATCAAGAATCGCTCTGACCTTTATCGGTAAACCGAAAAGATTTATAAAGCCGGCCGAATCTTTTTGATTATAAACATCATCGGCATCAAATGTAGCAAATTCTTCGCTGTAAAGAGTGTAAGGAGATGTAACACCGGCAGTAATAATATTTCCTTTATATAATTTCAGTTTTACATCACCGGTAACATTTTCCTGGGTTTTGTCTACAAAAGCTGAAATGGCTTCTCTGAGCGGAGTATACCATTTGCCGAAATAAACAAGTTCTGCAAATTGATGGGCTACAATTTCCTTATAATGCATTGTATCTCTGTCAAGAGTAATAGTTTCAAGTATATCGTGTGCCTTATAAAGAATGGATCCGGCAGGGTTTTCATAAACACCTCTTGATTTCATACCAACAAGACGGTTCTCAACGATATCATCAAGACCGATTCCGTTTTTCCCGCCTACATCATTGAGGTATTTTATAATCTCAACGCCGCTCATATCCTGCCCGTTAACAGCGGTGGGGATTCCCTTCTCAAAATGAATTGTAATATATGTATTTGAATCCGGCGCTTCTTCAGGGCAGACACCCATCTCAAGAAAACCGGGTTTCTGATACTGGGGTTCATTTGCCGGATCCTCAAGATCAAGGCCTTCGTGACTTAAATGCCACAGGTTTTTGTCCTTTGAATAATTTGTTTCACGATTGATTTTAAGAGGGATATCGTGAGCCTCAGCATAATCAATTTCTTCTTCCCTGGATTTAATATTCCAAATTCTCCAGGGAGCTATTATAGTCATATCAGGTGCAAAAGCTTTAATAGCAAGTTCAAACCTTACCTGGTCATTGCCCTTTCCGGTGCATCCGTGACAGATAGCATCGGCGTCTTCCTTTTTTGCGATTTCAGTAAGTCTTTTTGCAATGATAGGACGCGCAAATGCAGTACCTAGCAAATATTTCTTTTCATAAACTGCTCCGGCTTTTAAAGTCGGGAAAATATAATCGTTTACAAATTCATCCTGTAAATCCATAACATAGAGCTTTGATGCTCCGGTTTTTATTGCCTTTTCTTCAAGACCGTCAAGCTCTGTTCCCTGTCCAACATCACCGGAAACAGCAATCACTTCACAATTATTGTAGTTTTCCTTTAACCATGGAATAATAATTGATGTGTCAAGTCCGCCGGAATAAGCAAGAACAACTTTTTTAATATCTTTCATAATAAAGTCCCTTCATTCATAAGATGATTGCATTATACACTGAATATACATAGAAATCAAGCATAAATTGAATAAATATTCATTTTTGCTTATATTTTATATAAATCAGCCAAATATTTTTATAAATTACCTGTCAAGTAAAAGGCCTACTTTTTTCTTTGCTTTATACAGAGTCCTGTTTGCAAGTCTTAAAGCCTTTTCGGCACCATCAGCTGCGGTTTTCATCAATAATTCTTTGTCACTTATATATTTTTCGAAGTTTTCTTTAACAGGTTTTAGTTCATCAATTACAGCCTGAGCTACACATTCTTTAAAATCTCCGTAGCCTTTACCGTAAAATTCATCTTCTATATCTTCAAAACTTTTTCCTGTACAGCACGAATAAATTACCATAAGATTATTTATTCCGTCTTTACCTTCCGCATAGCGGACTTTAGCTTCACTGTCCGTTACGGCAGATTTGAATTTCTTCATTATAACATCCGGTTCATCAAGAATAGAAACGGAAGCTTTTGGGTTTGTATCGCTTTTGGACATCTTTGCGGTGGGATCTTGTAAACTCATTATCTTTGCGCCGAGTTTTCCAATATAAGGCTCGGGTAAGGTAAAAGTATTTCCTCTGATATTATTAAATCTGTCGGCTATATCTCTTGCTATTTCGAGATGTTGTTTCTGGTCGGCACCGACAGGGACAAAGTTAGCCTGATAAAGAAGTATATCGGCAGCCATAAGCACGGGATAATCAAATAAACCGACATTAACATTATCTGTATGTTTAATACTCTTTTCCTTGAATTGAGTCATTCTTGAAGCTTCGCCGAACTGTGTGTAACAGTTTAATATCCATGCAAGCTCTGCGTGAGCCGGAACATGACTCTGAATAAACACAATGTTCTTAACAGGATCAAGTCCGATCGACAGAAGAATAGAATACATCTCAAGAGTCTGCTGGCGCAGTTTAGCAGGCTCCGGATGAACTGTCAGAGCATGCAAATCCGCAACTGCAAATAAACAGTCATTGTCTTTACTCATCAATTTCCAATTTTTTAATGCACCAAAATAGTTGCCTAACGTCGGAATTGACGTGGGCTGAATACAACTTAAAACAATAGGCTTTTTTTCAGGATTTGACATCGGTTATTTCCTCATTTCCTTTGCTGTTTCTGCTAGTATTCTTACTCCATCAACAATACCTTTATCGGAAGGTGTTGAGAAATTTAATCTTATATACTGTGTCGACTGAGAACCATCAGTAAGAAAAGCGTTTCCGGGTACAACTGACACTCCGTTTTGTGATGCTTTTTTAACAAATGAAATCATATCAATTTCTTTATTAAGCTCCGCCCAAACAAAAAGTCCGCCATCAGGACGATTGTAAGTCAGATAACCGCTTAACTCATTGTCAAGATTATCACACATCAGATTTAACTTTCTACGGTAAATCTCTCTGATTTTAATTACATGATCGTTAATTTTGCCGGCTTTAAGCCATTCATAAACAATCAATTGAGAAAGCATTGCGGTATGAACATCCTGAGTTTGCTTTGCAACTGTCAGCTTTGCCGATATTTCTGAAGGTGATACAACAAAACCCACACGAATACCGGGGGCAATTACTTTTGAAAATGAACCGGCATAAATAACAAGTCCTTCGGTGTCAAGAGATTTAATTGACGGGATTTCTTTTCCTGATACTCTCAAATCACCGTAGGGATTGTCCTCAAGAATCAATACATTATATTTCTTGGCAAGATCATACATACGGACTCTTTTTTCATAGGACATTGTAACGCCTGTAGGATTCTGAAAATTCGGAATGGTATAAATGAACTTAACATTCTGATTTGATTTTAAAGCAATTTCAAGTTCTTCAATATTAATTCCGTCACTCTCAACAGAGACTCCGACAAGCCTTGTTCCGGATGAACGAAAGCAGTTCAGAGAACCTATAAATGATGGATTTTCACATATTACTGTGTCTCCGGGATTGATAAAGCAATGAGTTACAAGACTCATTATCTGAGTAGCACCGCTTACAACGATAACACTGTCATTATCTGTTCCGACTTTGTATCGATTATGTGCCAATTCTGTCAACTCATCAACTAAGGGGGTGTATCCCTCGGTAATTCCGTATTGAAGAGCTAGAACTGGTTCTTTTTTTAATACATAATCGGTAATCATCCTGACATCGTCAATCGGAAATGCATCAGGTGCCGGATTACCTGCCGAAAAGGGAATTGTATCTCCGGAGTTTTTAAGGATTTCTCTGATTGCAGAAGGCTTTAATTCAGCCATTCCTTTTGAAAAATTATACTTCATACGGACTCTCCTGATCACTTGAAATTAAATCGGGTATATGATATACTCTTTAAAAATATATATAGTATTTTATATCATTTTTTTATAAAAATCAATCTTAAAATATATTTTAAAGGAAATCAGGATAATGAGCTTTACCGAAGAATATATAGGTTCCGGAATAACCGTCCTCGTTTCTCCTGAACATACTTTCGGAACAGACGCTGTTTTACTTGCCGATTTTGCCAAACCGAAACCTGATTATAAAAACTGTGATTTGGGCAGCGGATGCGGCATTATTCCCTTTTTGTGGTTAA
Source organism: Clostridia bacterium (assembly GCA_024692685.1). Lineage (GTDB taxonomy): Bacteria > Bacillota > Clostridia > Oscillospirales > Acutalibacteraceae > CAG-177. The sequence goes on along the minus strand of JAILMJ010000108.1, from coordinate 29,627 downwards.
AAAAAGGATGTAAAGATATAACGGCAGTTGAAATTCAGAGACAAGGGTATGAACAGATTATTCAGTCAGTAAAGATTAATAATGTTTCCGACAGAATCAAAGTATATAACGCAGATTTAAGATGTTTAAAAGGTATTCTTCCCTTCGGTTATTTTAATCTGGTAACTATGAATCCGCCATATACTGCTGACGGGTCCGGAGTAAAAAGTCTTTCTGATACAGATAAAATAGCCAGGCACGGTACTATGTGCACTTTTTCTGATATGTGTAAAACTGCTTCCGGTTTACTAAATTACGGCGGAAGATTTTGCGTATGCATAAGACCGGAAAGGCTTTGTGAACTTTTCAAAGAAATGCAAAAATATCAAATTGAGCCCAAGAGAATGAGACTCGTTTCTAAAACCTATAATACTAAAGCCTGGCTTGTTCTTGTTGAAGGCAAAAGAGGAGGGAAAAGCGGAATAACCATTGAAAAAAGCCTATATGTATATAATTTAAATAATGAGTATTCTGAAGAAATGAAAAAAATTTATTCAGATTATTTATTGGAAAACAGAGGTAATTAAACTTGAGCGGTATATTATATGTTGTAGGCACGCCTATCGGTAATCTCGGCGATTTTTCTCAAAGAGGAATTGAAACACTTGAAAAATGTGATTTTATTGCTGCGGAAGATACAAGAGTTACATTAAAGCTTCTTAACAGGTTCGGAATCAAAAATACACTGGTAAGTTATTATGAACATAATAAACTTGAACACGGGCAGATAATACTTAACAGGATTCTTAACGGAGAAAACTGTGCCCTTGTAACTGATGCCGGAATGCCGGCTATTTCAGACCCGGGTGAAGACCTTGTAAAGTTATGTCTTGATAACGGTATTAAAATAGAATCTGTACCCGGTCCGTGCGCATTCACAACAGCTCTGGCAATTTCAGGTATGCCTTCACAAAGATTTAGATTTGAAGGATTCCCGCCTGTGGATTCCAAACAGAGAAAAGATTTTTTTGACAATATAAAAGAAGAAACCGGGACTGTAATAATCTATGAAGCGCCGCATAAATTAGGCAAAACTCTGGGAGATTTGTTTGATAATCTGGGGAATCGTGAATTAGCTATCGTCAGGGAATTAACTAAAATTCATGAGGAAGTAATCAGAACCGATTTGTTTACCGCTAAAGAAAAATACGGCAACAACGAATTAAAAGGCGAGATTGTTCTGATAATTCACGGCAAAGAATGTTCGGAAAACAAGATGACACTTGATCAGGCAAAAATAATTGCTCTCGATTTGATCGAGAGCGGAAAAAGTAAAACTGATGCCGCTAAAGAAGCGGCAAAAATAACCGGAATAAAAAAAGCAAATATTTATAAAGAAATTATATAAAATCCTCAATATTATCTTTTATATATTTTCCTGACAGTTTACAAACAGTACCTTCTGAAAAATAAGGTGCTGTTTTTTTGTCTGTATCAGAAACTTCGTCTTTTATAAATGATACTTTTTCGTTCTTTTCATCAAATGCATTATATTCATAAATGAATAAATCCGTGAATTCTTCGTCAAATATCTCTTTAACGGCTTCCAATGCGGTTGATGTTAAAGGATCAGTATTTGCTCTGAAAAAATCGCTCATCTGTATTCTCGAATCAGAATACAGATTAAACAGTGCATATATATACTTCTGGCCTTTACTGAGAGAATTAAATTCGCCTGCCATATCTTCCTTATCAGCTACTCTTTTAAGTAAATTCAGGCCCACTCCTATAAAGAGTTCTTCTTCATCAGAGGAAATAATGGAATTACAAGTAAGAATTGAATACTTGTTTTTCAATTCGTTATTTCTATGTAATTCATTCATCAGTTCTCTTGTTTCTTTATTACGCTTTGACGCCGCTTTAAACGCCTTGAAACAAACAAATAACGTTATAATAAGCAAAACTATAATTAAGGCGGCATAGAGCGGATGCTGGGAATAATAATCTATCATTGTTTTTTATCCGTACGGAATACAATTCCGGCTTCCTTTCTCATTTTTTCCATTATTTCACTTACCTGAAGAGAACGCTTTTTACATAAACCATATTTATTGTCTTGTGGATTGCCGATAAACTTCTCAAAATCGAGTGCTTCATATCCCATTATGTCACTTTTAATCATATCTCCGCAAATGATTTCTTTATTGTTATTATTATCGGTAAGTGTAATATTTATAAGTTTTGAAACAGACTCAATGCTTATTGTACCTTTGTCACCGTATATGTTTGATCCGCTGTGATTCTGCCCCGTTTTGGAATAAGTCAAAGTAACAATCTTATCTCCGTAATTAAAAGAAGCATTTCCGCTTCCGTCAGCTCCCGTTCTCAAAAAAACAGAATCTGATTTTAAACTTTCAGGTATTCCGAAAATGTCTACAGCAGGATAAACGCAATAAATACCTAAATCCATTAAGCAGCCGGTTGCCAAATCAGGATTAAAAATATTTGGTGTCTCTCCCCTTTTATATAGTGAATACTTCGATGATAATTGAGTAAAATCAAAATGCGCACTTGTAATGTTACCGATCTTTTTGAGAGCAGAAAATAGTTTTTCTTTATTAGGAGTGTGCATATACATTATAGCTTCAAGATAAACAAGTCCTCTTTTTTCAGCTTCCAACAGGCACGTTTTATATTCTTCTGGATTTACACAAATCGGTTTTTCACAGATAACATGTTTGCCGTTTTGAAGCATAAAAAAAGACTGTTCAAAATGAAGCGCATTAGGTGACGCAATATAAACGGCATCGAAATCAGCTTTGGCAAATTCATTAAAATCATTATAATATGATTTTATATTGTTTCTTTCACAGTATGATTTGCCGCTTTTATCGGTTCGGGAAAAAACCGCCGTTATTTCTGCGGAACAAATATCTCTGGCCCCTTTAATAAATTCTTCGGTAATCCATCCGGTACCGATTATACCGTATTTCATAATCAGACCTCAAATTTGATAATTTCTTTACCAGATATCTCTTTGTTAATATTCTTATATTTAAAAATTGCTTTTCCGGGAACAGTCACGGTTAGATTAACAGAATTATCATGTTTAGTATATGATACTTCAATTCTGCCTTTAACAGTGTCAATAAAACCTTTTGCATAGTTCATACCGTTTACAAATACAGGAGAAATAACAATTTCATCAAAGCCGCAGGATGAATCGGACTGGTTTATACCGAGGAAACCGGTAAAAAGATATTTTGTAACAGCGCCGAACATAGGATGATTTCTTGACGATCTGCCGTTCCAGTTTTCCCATATAGTTGTTGCGCCGGACCTTCTCATATAGTCAAAAGAGACGTCACCTGTATTTGATAGTAAATCAAAAGCAAGCTGCCCTTCGCCTTGACTGAATAAATAACCAATAAGGCATTCAGTAGCAATTATTCCTGTATCAAAGCTGCAATTTTCCCTGTATTTTTCAATCACCTTATTCTTTACATTTTCATTTCCGAGTCCTGCGTTCAGCGCTATTCCGGAAGCGCCGTTAATATCACCGCAATACGCTCTTTGTTGAAAACTGTAATAAGCAACATCAATTGCTTTACCTGTTGCCGATATTTTTTCTTTTAAGAAATCGGTTTTATTTTTACAGCCTAATATTAATGAAATATCAGTAACCTTTTTCATAAAATCATAATATAGACAGGAATTAACAAATGTTTCAGGTATTTTAATAGGAGTGGGTGGAAGCCAGTCTCCAAGACACCAGCCGCCTTCCTCTTCAATATAAACAAGACCGTTATAGCTTCTGCTTTCAATATAGTCAAGATATTTGAGCATTTTCGGAAAGAATTCAGCCAGCAATTCTTTGTCTCCGTAAATTTTATAATATGTATAAGGAACAATTATTATTGCTCCGCCCCATCCGCATGGACCGCCGCCCCCTCCCATAAGAGGAGCGGTATGCTGAACATGACCGCTTCTTTTACATTGACAGTCAGCAATGTCATATAGCCATTTTCTGTAAAAATCCTTACTGTCAAGCATAAGCATTGCGCTTTCGCAGCAAAGTTGACCGTCACCGGTATATCCAAGTCTTTCACGGTGTGGACAGTCTGAAGGAACACCGCTGTGCATATTGCAAAGCTGCGTATGAATATAAGTATTATAAAGCCAGTTTAAAACATCGTTATCACATTCAAAACCGGATGTAACTTTACAATCGGAGTGGACAACGTCGATTCTGACAAGCTCAGCATTTCCTTTAACTTTAATATATCTGAAACCCTGCCAGCCGAACATCTCATGATATTCCCTTTCGGTTCCGTCGGCAATAAAATCATCTCTGAATAATGATTTATCAAAATGCATTCCGTTATATTCTTCTCCGCCGATTTCCTCAGCATAAGAAACAGTAAAATGCTCCCCTTTTGTGTTGCACATTAAGACTGCATAGCCGACAGTGTTTATACCGCAATCATAATATTTTTCACCATTAAATTCGCCGAGATATTTAATATCTGAAATTGATTCAATTACTTTGTCAGATGGTGCAATTTGATAATAAAAATCTGTTTTGGGAGGTTCAATCTCTCTTGAAGGATAAAAATCCTCAGGTTTAGGAACAGAAGTATAATCTTGAAACTCACCGTAATACAAGTTGCATCTTTTGAAAAAACCTTTATTGCACAGTGTAGTTTTATCAGAAATTATATCTTCTTCATTTTTACGAATTATAAAGCAAAGTTTGGGTGTGCCAAAATCAACATTTCCTTCTGCCTGTCTTAAATTCTGATGATAGTATCCGGTACCCAATATTATTTCAAGAGTATTTTTCCCCTCAACCAAGTAAGCAGATATATCATATTTTACGCAATATGTCCTGTATCCTAAATCATCAAAAAGCGGATATCCCCAGTCCGACATATTCCTTTCAGAGTAGCATGACGCAGAAGGTACAAGAAGATCATCGCTTACTTTTTTACCGTTTAGATTTAATGTAAAAAAACCCAGACCGCAAACAGTTATCTCAGCTTTGTCTGTTTTTTTTGATTCAAAAACCTTAAAAAAAACAGGAGCGATATCTCCATCGGGGCAATCTATCCATTTTGCATTACCAAACATTTCGTTATGTGTCAATTAAAATTTCCTCCTCATATTCTTTCAGAAGAGTAATTGAGTTTTCCCATTCTTCCATAAGTTCTGATTGCTTATCGGAATAATCGTTAAGTTCTTTTGTCAAATCCATAACTTTTTGAAAATCAGAGGAAATTACCGGATCTGAAAGAATAGAATTAATTTCCGATATCTTTTCATCTATCAAATCAATTTGCTTTTCCGTTCTGCCGATTTTTCCTTTTAAAATATTAATATTGCTTTGTCTTTCTTTTTTTAGCTTATAAGGATTTACCTTGTTTGCTGTCTTTACTGTTTTTGAATCCTTATCTTCTATAAGCGAATTGCAATAATCATCGTAAGTGCCGTTAAATTTTATAAGCTCTTCATCTTTAATAACATATATTACCGATGCAAGTTTATTGATAAAAAACCTGTCATGTGAAACGGCAATAATTGTACCCCCGAAATTCAACAGAGCGTCTTCTAATGCCTCTCTTGACGGTATATCAAGATGATTTGTCGGCTCGTCAAGAAGGAGTACATTCGAGCCTGAAAGCATCAGCTTCAGAAGGCATATTTTAGCCTTTTCCCCTCCGCTAAGGCTGTCAACATCTTTAAATACGTCATCGCCTTTAAATAAAAAAAGAGATAAATACTTTCTGACCTGCGTTTCTTTAAGGAGTCTGTTTTCATCCCATATTTCATCAAGAACAGTTTTCCCGCCCGATATGCCTTCAAGACTTTGATCAAAATATCCTACTTTAACATTTGAACCGTATGAAAAATAACCAGCATCAGGAGGAACCTGTCCTTTCAAAATTCTCAATAAAGTTGTTTTTCCGCATCCGTTTTTTCCGATAATAAAAGCCCTTTCGGATCTATAAATGTCAACTGAGAGATTTCTGAAAACCGTTTTTCCGGAATATGATTTGCACAGATTTTTAGCAATTAATACATCATTTCCGGTTTCAGAATCAGGATCAAATTTAATCCTCATTTCTTTTTCTTCATATTCGGGCTCAATTAATTCTTCCCTTTTCTTCTCAAGCATTTTCCTTTTGCTTTCGGCGGTAATGAAATTTCTTTCTCGAGCAAAAGATTTTTGCTGCCTGATAATGCCTTCAATTCTCTTTATTTCTTCAAGCTGGTTTTCATAATGCTTTTTCTCGACTTCAATTCTTTTCTGTTTAAATCTAAGATATTCAGAGTAATTACCTTTCTGAAAGTGGGATGTATTATTGCTTATTTCAACAATTTTATTGCATATTTTATCAAGAAAATATCTGTCATGAGATATGACAATAACAGTTCCTTTAAATGAAGAAAGGAAGCTTTCCAGCCACTCACTGCCGGAGATATCAAGATGATTTGTAGGCTCATCAAGCAGAATTAGATCCGATCGGCTGAGTAACAGCTTGCACATGCTGAGTTTTGACCTTTGACCGCCGCTGAGTTCCGTGCATCTCAGATTGAAACTGCTTTCGTCAAATCCAAGTCCTTTTAGTGTTGCTTCAGTTCTCGTTTTATATGTCAGTCCGCCCAATTCGTTAAACTTATCTGTCAGCTCCTCCTGCCTGATAATCAAATCATTTCTTTCAGACTGTGCATCATTAAGCTTTTCGTTAATATCGGTAATTTGAAATTCAATATCCTTCAGGTAATCAAAAACGGATAAAGCTTCATCAAATACCGTTTTAGTCGATCCCCGGCAAGCGTGTTGCTCAAGATAACCGATTTTCGTTCCGGATGAAATAATTATATTCCCTTTTTCAACTGTAATGTCACCGATTATTGCTTTTAACAGAGTTGTTTTGCCTGAACCGTTTGCGCCGATAAGACCAACGACATCTCCATCGTTAACATCAAAGGATACATCGTGAAATATTTCATCAGCGCCGAACTCAACAGATACTTTTTGTACGCTAACAACATTCATTTATCAAATTCTCGTTTCAAGTATTTTAAAGTTGCCGGAAATCGTGTAATCGCCACTTCCGGCAGGGATAAACAAACTGTCTCCTTTTTCTATTTCTACATTTTCATCCAAACACTCAATAAAGCCTTTCCCGTCAATAATCAATAATGAAACAAATGATTCTTCATTGCAATTATCTTGAAATTCATCTTGAACATTAATGATATTAACCTTAAATAAATCATTGTCAGTCAGCAATGATTTACCATTTGGAAGTTCAGGAGCAACGGATTTCTGAGTGTATCTTTCAAGTTTTGTTACTTCAACTGCGTCAGATATATGAAGCTCTCTTGGATTACCGTATTTATCAAGTCTGTTATAGTCATAAATCCTGTATGTTGTATTGCTGCTTTCCTGTACTTCAGCAAGAAGAACACCCTTGCAAATAGCATGAAGAGTGCCTGAATCAATGAAGAAAAAATCACCGGGCTTAACTTTTACGAAATCGGTGTATTCCGTAAGAGTATTGTCTTTAATAGCTTTTATAAATTCATCTCGTGATATTTTTTCCTTAAAACCGAGAATAATTCCAGCATCTTTATCACAATCGATAATATACCAGCATTCGGTTTTACTTCTTCCTCTTCCGGTTTTTAAACAGTATTCTTTTGTCGGATGAACCTGTACAGAAAGATCGTTCATAGCGTCAATGAATTTAATAAGAACAGGAAAATCATTGTATTTTTTGTAATCAGCTCCGCACCAATCCGGATTTTCAGCCAGAACTTCCGAAAGTTTCTTACCCATATAAATACCGTTTTTTACCGTACAAGGACCGTCTTCAATGCAGGATAGCATCCATCCTTCTGCGGCATTGGCTTTTTCAGTTGCAATATTAAATTCATCAATTAGTTTCCTGCCACCCCAGATTGTTTCAGAGATATAAGGTAAAAGCTTTAAAATATATTTTCCCATAATAACAGCCTCATAAAATTAAAATTAAAATCAAATCTTGATTTTTTGTGTATTATGTAATATAATAACGTGGCGTTAAGAAAAATAGTTAGCAGGGGTTCTCATGCACTCGTAAAATACAATGAACTGTAACCCGTTCAAAATTTAATATCGGGGTGTAGCGCAGATGGTAGCGCGCTTGGTTCGGGACCAAGAGGCCGTGGGTTCAAATCCCGCCACTCCGACCAAAAGGAAAAGGTTTTTTACCTTTTCCTTTTTATATTTTTATAATTTTTTCTTCTACCGGCATATTTTTTCTGAAATTCGGGATTTCAATGGTTCGACCGTTATTTGCAACTGAAATACCTGACAGAAGGCCGACAGCTGTCCATTCACAAGCTTTATAAACATCAAGTTCCGGAGCTTGGTTATTTCTGATAGCTTTAATAAAATCTTCAACTATAAAGAAATCTCCTCCGTTGTGTCCGGACTTTTTTTGTTCCTCCGTTGCATTTGCATACCTATCTGGAAGATAACTGTTATACTCTTCCAGTTTTTTCCATTTCATATCATATATTGGGCTTTCTTCGCATATAAATGAAACCCTGTCAATATCATCTTTATGAGCTTTAGAATAGAAACAGCCCTTCGTACCCTGCAAATAATAATAATCCATATTATGAGGACGCGGTGACATGCAGTCAACTCTGATATTAAGCAGTTTACCCGTTTCTGTTCTGCACATTGTAGTTGTACCGCTGTCCTGTTTTAAACCTATATCATTTCTTATTCCGGGAGAAAAAGTAGATATTTCCTTAATTCTTTCATTAGGAAACCACTGCATAACAGGACCTATGCTGTGAGTTGGATAAAAATTTCCTCTGACTCCGCATTGCCAATACGATCTCCATGAAGTTTTACCGTTTGGATATTTAAACAAATTGCCTATATTATGCAGATACATTCCTTCTGCGTAATATGTGTCGCCGAAAAGGCCTTCTTCAACCATTTTACGAATTTGCTGAACTCGCGGATCATAGATATAATTCTCCGCGTACATATAAACTTTATTGTATTTTTCAACACATTCACAAAGCCAGTATAATTCATCCATCGAAACCCCGGCAGTTACTTCGCTCATAACGTGTTTGCCTGCTTCAAGGGCAGCAATTGCCTGAGGTACATGACACTGCATAGGGGTAGCTATAATAACCGCATCAATATCCGATTCAAGCATATCATCAAATATGCGGAATTTAGCAACATTACCGCCAATCTTTTCCGCGGTTTCATTAAGATGGCCTTCATCAAGGTCACACATTGCCGTCACCTTAACATCATCAATTGCATTAAGACCCATTAGTGTTGAAAGGCCTCTTGTTCCGGCTATTCCGATTTTAATCATTTGAAACACCTCATTATGAATTATAATTTAATATTAAAACCGGCATCAGTCAAAGCTTGATAAAAGTTAAAGTCAGAATCACCAATACAAATCAGTTCACTCTTTTGAGGATAGATTGTAAAGGATATTCTTCCTGCTCCGCAACTTTCACCGATTTCTATTTTTTTAATCAACAAATCTTTTGTTGCCTTTATAAAAGAATCTGTTTTTTTACAGACGCTTGATGGTAAAACATGCTCACCAATTGAAGAATTTAATACAAACGAAGGCTGTTTAAAGCACTCCCCCAATTTTACTGACATTTCAGTATAATCGGTATCATAATCCAACAGAAATCTGACGACGGATTTGCGCTCATATTCATTTAAACTGTGTGTGATTACTTTCATTGATACTTTCCTTCAAATATTATATAAATACTTGACAATGAATGTGTCAGAGTGGTATATGTAAATCAGGCGCTTACTACAAACGCTGTTGAAATCGCAAGCAAAATCTGTCCGCTATAGTATGTAATAATATTTGTATATTTCTTGGATTTTGTATTTTCTCCGAAGAAACCCAGGCCCAATGTAAAATCTGAAACCGTGAACAGCAATGCTCCGCAGATTATAAATAGAGCAGCTTTTAAGTTTGAAAGGTTTATAAGTTCAAGGCCGAGATTTATTGCTTTAATCAGCATAAATCCAAGAAACGCAGAATAAACAAATACCGGCCCGGTCAATTTACCCGGCTTTAATTTCATTAACGGGTGAAGCAATGCAAACACAGCCGGAATTCCAAGAATGCCGAATAAATCTCTCAGCGTTATTATCTGTGTTTTGCCGATTATAGCTGACTGTGTTTTAATAAACGAAATAATATAAAATATATGCGCAGAAACAAAACACAATCCGCCTGTTATATAAAGTGGAATGTTATTATCTCTGTGAAGCATAAAATCACCGATTAAAGAAAAAACCAGTCCTGATAAAATAAGTCTAAAGTATAAACTCCCTGTATTATTTTCACTCAGTGCTGCTGTCAGGCAGATAATAACAAAAATAGCAGAACACAAAGTTTTAAGGATTAGTGATTTTTTACTGAAACCGGCAGATGAAACTTTAAGAAACAATCCTGTAAAAATCAACTCGCATAAAACTAAGATTATAATAATAATTTTGTAAACACTCATCTGTTACACCGCCTTTTGGGCTAAATTAATAAATCTCGGAGGTTCACTAATGGATAAAGGAAAATGGGTTCAAAACTGGGGCCAGTCGCACTCCGCTTTATCATTCTTTTGCTATCCGTCTGCAAGAAGAACATTCAGGCTTATCATCAATTCAGCCATATCTGGTGACAAAATGAGAATTTCTCTGTCAAACAGATTCGGAAAAAATGATGTCTCAATCGGAAGCATAACGGTAGGAAAATGCGATGAAAACGGAAATGTTAATACCGGCTTGTTTAAAAGAGTGTCTTTTGACGGAGAAACTTCAATCACACTGAAAAAAGGCGAAAGAATCAGAAGCGATGAATTTGACTTTGATATTAATACCAATGAATACTACTGCGTAAATGCTTATGTTACCGGTGGAGATCTTACAAGCGGAAATCTTCTTGATAATGCAAAAATTACTTTTGGAAACGGCAACTACTCTCAGACGGCATATATGAAAGATGAGTACAGAAAGAGAGATTCGGTTATAAAGTTTGCAGGAAAGCTCCTCGGCATGCATTTTCCCAGGCCCATTCCCCTGTTTGATTCTGTTGAAGTTCTCAACTATGAAAACGCCGATTCAATAGTGGTTTTCGGCGATTCGATCAGTCAACAGGGTTTCTGGACAATTCCTTTCGAGGAGAGGCTCAGAGAAAGATATCCGGGTCAATATTCATTAGTCAATAAATCTGTTATGGGCAACAGACTTTTAAGAGACTGTTCACCTATTTTTCCGGCAAAAGGGCTTTACGGAATAAAGGCAACAGACAGAATTAACGATGATATATATCCCTATGATAACATTAAATATGTAATATTGTTCCTTGGCGTAAATGATATTTTTGAATATGGTACAATAAATGCGTTGAAATCGGAAAAACCGGACCCGGAAGACATTTTTGCTGCAATAAAGAGTATTACCGACTCTCTTCATTCAAGAGGTACAAAAGTAGTAATGTTCAATATTCCTGCTTTCGGCTCGGCTCCGGATGCAACAAGGGAAAAAGACGCAATGAGAAAAGTTGTCAATGCTATGTTAAAAGATAACTGTGAAATGTTTGACGGATTTTTTGATATAGCGTCTGCCGCAGAAGACCCGGAAGACGACTACTATTCAAAAGCCGAATTTATCGGACCGGATAAGCTTCATCCAAACGCTTACGGCGGTAAATATCTTGCGGACCTCATAGATCTTGATATGTTTAAATGATGACCTTCCGGTGGCAAATTATTGCTGCCGGTTTTTTAATTAAAATTTACAAGTCCGTCAGCAACAGCTTTATTCATCCACATATTCAGCGAGGCTACAATATCGGTAATATTTTCAAGTTTATTCTGAATACTCAGAAAATCAATGTATTCTTTTTCATCATCAATTTTACCGTCCGATGTAATCTCGATTAATCTCTCTTTCATTCTGTCTAAGGAATTAAGAGTGGCAAGCATTTCAAGAACGATTTCTGAAATGGATTTTTCTTTTAATTCACGGACTTTGTTTTTCTTGCCGATGGCGCATTCGTTAGCGCAGTAATAATTACAAAGATTTTGTTTATTGTACGCCTCCTGCATTGCGATAACTTCTTCCGGCACAGCCGATGATTTACCGCTTTCGATTTTTTCAATTCTGCTGTCTGTAATCCAGACCAGTTTCTCGCTGGCTTGCGCCCTGGTCAATCCGCAGTTTTCACGGCTAAGCTGATATATATTCTTGTTTTCTTTATTTGATGCCCTGCCCATATTATTCTCTCCGCATTTTTATTTTATATAATTATAACATAAATATATTTTTAGTAAAGATTTAAATTATGTTGTTTAGTTAAAAATCTTTTTATTATTGCACTGAATTTCAATTTATGATAGAATAACTTAAAATTATTATAAGGACAGATTGCTTATGAGAATTGTTATAAAAATCGGGACTTCAACTCTCACATACAGTACGGGCAGAATAAACATCAGAAGAGTTGAAAAACTCTGTAAAGTCATCAGCGACATAAAAAATGCAGGTAATGAAGTCATACTTGTCTCATCCGGTGCAATAGGAATGGGTGTCGGTAAGCTCGCGCTGGAAGGCAAGCCCGATGACATTCCTACTAAACAGGCAGCAGCTGCTGTCGGTCAATGTGAACTTATGTACATATACGACCGGGAGTTTTCGGACTATAATCACACAATCGCTCAGGTTCTGATTACAAATTCAGATATCAATATCCCCGATAACCATACTAATTTTCAAAATACAGTCGGAAAACTGCTTGATTTCGGAGCGATTCCTATTATAAATGAAAATGATACCGTGTCCACAGAGGAAATAGAAATAGGCGATAATGATACCTTGGGAGCTATTGTTGCTGTAAGTATAAATGCGGATTTGCTGATAATTTTGTCTGATATAGACGGATTATATACGAAAGATCCCAGGACCAATAATGACGCATATCTGTTAACTGTTGTTGAAGAGATTAATGACGATATTGTAGCTATGGGTAAAGGCAAAGGTTCCGCTCTCGGTACCGGAGGAATGAGGACAAAATTAAATGCGGCAAGTATTGCCGTAGATGAAGGTATTGATACGATCATTGCCAACGGTAAAGACCCTGATATATTGTATGACATATTACAAGGAAAAACTGTCGGCACTAAATTTGTCGGCAAAAAGGTGAATTAAATGACTGATAATGAAATTTTTGAAAGAGCTTTAAAAGCTAAGTCGGATATAAAATTGCTTTCTGAAAAGCAAAAAAACCATGCAATTGAAATAATGGCAAAGGCTTTGGAAGACAATACTGATATAATTCTGAAAGAAAATGAGGAAGATGTCAAAGCCGCAAATGGAAAAATCAGCGATGTAATGATTGACAGATTATCAATCACCGCTGAAAGAATAAAGAATATGGCCTCAGGAATGAAAGAAGTATGCTGTCTTCCCGATCCTAATAACAAAGTGCTGAATGAAATTACAAGACCGAACGGCCTGTCAATCAGTAAAATATCCGTACCGATGGGTGTAATCGGTATAATATATGAAAGCAGACCGAATGTAACCTCCGACGCGGCTGTTTTATGTTTTAAAAGTTCCAATGTTTGTATTTTACGATCCGGAAAAGAAGCATACAGAACATCCAAAGCAATAGTAAACGCGTTAAGAAGCGGATTGAAAAAATGCTGTATTAATGAAGATGTCATTCAGATTATTGATGATACAAGCAGAAAAAGCTCCGAAAATATGATGAATGCCGTCGGTGTTATTGATTTACTTATACCCAGAGGCGGTAAGGGACTGATTAAAGCCTGTAAAGATAACGCAAAAGTTCCGTGCATTGAAACAGGAACCGGAATTTGTCATATTTATGTTGAAAAAACAGCCAATCCGGATATGGCAATTAAGATTATAGATAACGCAAAAACATCAAGACCCTCCGTTTGCAACGCATGTGAGGTATGTCTCGTCGATGAAGAGATTGCCGGTATTATTTTACCTTCTTTATATTCAGCTCTTACCGATGGCAGAAAAAATCCTGTTGAGTTTATAGTTGATGAAAAAGCAAGCAAATATATTAACGGTACTCCTGCTTCACAAGACAGTTTTGATACTGAATTTCTTGATTATAAAATTGCCATTAAAGTTGTTACGGATATCCATAAAGCTATTGCTCATATTTCTCAACATTCAACTCACCACAGTGATGCTATTATTACCGAGAATACTGTTGCGGCTGAAGAATTTATTAACAGTATTGACAGTGCTGCAGTATATGTTAACGCATCAACCAGATTTACCGACGGTGGCGAATTCGGTTTGGGATGTGAAATGGGTATTTCTACTCAAAAACTTCACGCAAGAGGACCTATGGGCCTTGAAGAACTTATGACATATCATTATGTTATCAAAGGAAACGGACAGGTGAGATAAATGGAAAAATACGGATTTATCGGAACAGGAAATATGGGAAGCGCACTTGTAAAAGCTGTATCCAAAAAAGTCCCCGCTGAAAACATCATTTTAAACGATGTTGATTTAAATAAAGCAGAAAAACTTGCAAGCCAGATTAACTGCAAAATCGGCAGTTTAAAAGAAACGACTGAATTTGCCGATTTTATTTATATCGGAATTAAGCCTCAGTCAATTGAAAAGCTTTTTGACGAATTCGGTCCTTTACTCAGAAATACAAACAAGAGAATTATACTTGTTAGTATGTTAGCCGGAACGGAAATAAATAAAATAGAACTCTATGCAGGTAAAAAAATCCCAGTTATCAGAATAATGCCAAATATCGCCTGCTCTATAGGCGAAGGAACAACGCTTTATACAGCAAACAGTGAAGTAACCAAAAACGAGCTTAAAATCTTCGCGGATAATATGGAATACTCAGGCTTATGCATTGAACTGCCTGAAAAGCTGATTAATGCGGGCTCGGCTATATCAGGATGCGGACCGGCATTTATGTTTATGATGGCTGAAGCTCTTGCCGACGCAGGTGTTGAATGCGGACTGTCAAGAAAGATTTCTTATGAACTTGCAGCTCAGACAATAAGCGGTTCGGGCAAATTGATTATTGAAAGCGGTAGATTACCCGCTTCTTTAAAGGATGATGTATGCAGTCCGGGCGGTACCACAATAGAAGGTGTATTTCAACTTGAAAACGGCAACTTCAGAGCATCTGTAATGAAGGCCGTTAAAGCATCATATGAAAAAAATTTTAAATTATGAAGTACAATCCGACCGTAATCAGGAGTAAAAGGAAAACACTGTCAATTGAAATCAGAGCTGACGGTCATTTAATAATCAGAGCGCCTGAAAAAATGAGTTACAGCGAAATAGAACGGTTTATCAATAAAAAGTCAGATTGGATTGAAAATACGCTTAATAAGTATAAGCCTTCCGAAGATGATACATTTCAGCGCTTTACTGCTGATGAAATAAATAATTTCAAGAAAAAAGCCGAAGAAATGATTCCTTCGAAAGTAAAAAAATATGCCGGTTTATTAAACGTAAAATATTATAAAATATCAATTAAGAGTCCGAAAACAAGATGAGGAAGCTGCTCATCTGCCGGCAATCTGAATTTCAACTGTCTTATAGTTCTTTTCCCTGACAGAGTGATTGACAGTATCATTGTTCATGAGTTGTGTCACAGGAAAGAGATGAATCATTCTAACAGATTCTACAATGAAATTTTAAGTGTTTTCCCGGATTATTTTGAATGCGATAAATGGCTAAAAGAAAATGGATATAAATACTTAAGAAAACTGTAAAAATTGCCCTTCCCTTAATCTGAGCAACTCAAAGGGAAGGGCTTTATTCATTTCTTTATTTTACTCCAGTATTCTTTTGCGGCCTGTTCGTTTTTATTATCTCCAAATTCGTAATACTTCTTTTCTTTTATTGCATCCGGCAAATATTGCTGATCAACCCAATGACCGGGAAATGAATGAGCGTATTTATAAAACTGTCCCTTATTTTGATTATCTTCTCCATCAAAATGTTTATTCTGCAGCTGTCTCGGTATCGGACCGGTGCGCCCGTTTTTAACATCATCCATTGCAGTATTAATTGCCTCATACGCGCTGTTTGATTTAGGACAATTACAAACAAGAATTACAGCGTCAGCCAAAGGAATTCTGGCCTCGGGCAGCCCAAGCATTAAAGCTGCGTCTACAGCTGCTTTAACAATTGGTATTATCTGGGGATAAGCAAGTCCGACATCTTCACTGGCGCAAACCATAAGCCTTCTGCAAGCTGACGGTAAATCTCCCACCTCAAGCAGTCGAGCAAGATAATGGACAGCGGCATTAGGGTCAGAGCCTCTCATTGATTTCTGAAAAGCAGAAATAATATCGTAATGCTCATCCGCATCTTTGTCATATCTTAATGCGCTTTTCTGAGTTAGCGCTTTTGCATTTTCCAGATTTATTTTTTTAACTCCGTCAATCAATTCAGTGCTTAATACACATAATTCAACGCTGTTAAGAGACTTCCTTACATCTCCCGCACAAGCTGTTGATATATGCTCAATTACACCATTTTCTATATCATATTTTTCATTTCTTTCGGATGACATTTTGTCAAATCCGCGTTTTACTGCAATTGATATATCATCAGGAGTAACGCTTTTAAATTCAAATACATTGGAACGGCTGAGAATTGCGCTGTATACATAAAAATATGGATTCTCTGTTGTTGATGCAATAAGAGTAATTTGACCATTTTCAATATATTCGAGCAATGTCTGCTGCTGTTTTTTATTGAAATATTGAATTTCGTCCAAATACAGTAAAATACCATTTGCAGCCATTAATGAATCAAGTGCTGCCACTACATCTTTTATATCCCCTGTTCCTGCTGTTGTGCCGTTTAGTTTGACAAAATATCTGTCGGTTTGCTTAGCTATGATTTCGGCAAGAGTCGTTTTGCCCGTTCCCGGAGGGCCGTAAAAAACCATATTCGGCAATTCGCCTGAATTGATAATGTTTCTTAACGGTTTTCCTTTACCGATAAGATGACTCTGACCTATCATTTCGTCTATTGTTTTGGGACGAAGTCTGTTGGCGAGAGGTTCAGACATATAATTACTCCTTTCCGACAAGGGATATAATAAAAACCATAATAAGTATCATACACGTGCCGATAATATCAGTCAAGCTGAATCCCGATTTAAGCCAAAAAGCTGAAATAACCACAGCTGAAACCGGTTCTATGCTTGACAGAAAGCTCGCTTTGTCAGCGCCGATTCTTTTTATGCTGTCTAAATAAAAAGTATAAGCTAATACCGTTCCGAATATAATAATGCCTGCCATTGCAAGTATTAATCCGAACGATATGTCGGGAATAAATGCCCACGGCTTAAACACGGGCAGAATTATTATTCCGCCGACTAACATCCCCCAGCCCAAAACAGTAAGTGTATTATATTTTTTTATCAAAGGTTGGGGTATAATAGAATAACAGGCGAGAAATAAAGCTGATATCAAACCATACGCGAGAGCCTTCGGCGTTATATTCATTGATTTAATGTTACCGCCTGTTGCAATCAAAAACGTTCCGCCGACGGCAAGTAAAAGAGCTGCAATCTGAAGTACAGATGGCGCCTTTTTGTTTTTTATACATAAATATAACAGTATCAGCACCGGAGATAAATACTGAAGAACAGTTGCAAGACCAGCATTTGAAGCTTCAATAGCTGAGAAATATGTATATTGACAGCCTATAATACCAAATGCGACAAAAAACAACATTCTCAGTACGTTATTCTTTTCAGTCCATATATATATTATTTCTCTTCTGTTTTTAATCAAAGATACAAACAGCAAAATTATCCCGGTCGATATCAACCTGATAGATAAAAGCCATTCCGGAGTTATACCGCATGATTGAAATAAGTATTGTCCGCAACAGCCGGAAAAGCCCCAAAGGATTCCGCCCGTAATTGCCTGAAAGTATCCGAAATTTGAATTGTTCTCAGAATTCATTAATTTGCCTCTGCAGAAATAATAATACGACTTAAAACCGCTGTATTATAACAGCGGTTTTTAAATATATTAAATAATTAAATCTTTGCTGCGGCTTCAAATGCGCTCCAAATTACAGAACGGAGATTTCCGATTGAATTGCAGTCGCCGACAAGCTGGACATTTTTCTTTTTTCCGGTGAGCGGAGCGGGAATATATCCGGCGCAACTGATAACACTGTCACAGGGTATTTCGACTTCGCTTCCGTCTTTTTTAACACAGATTATACTGCTGTCTTTAACCTCTTTAAGTGTAGTTTCAAGATAAACCGGAGTTTTATGCAGTTCAAACCATTCTCTCAGATATGATGAGTTTGCAAGACAAACACCTTTTTGACTGATAAGATCATCCTTCATTTCTATAATTACGGGATTTTTTCCTTGAAGTGCAAGTTCATATGCTATTTCACATCCGGTAAGTCCACCGCCGATAACTGCCACGGTTTCACCTACAGGCTTGATGTTATTCAGATAGTCACAGGCTTCAATCATCTTTTCGTAACCGGGAACTCTTTTCAGCAATCTTGGCACAGAACCTGTTGCAACTATTACTTTTGAATTACCGTAAGAAGATAAGTCCTTAACTTCATCATTATATTTGACTTCGACACCGAGTTCTTTAATCTGAAGACGGTACCAATCCAGAAGATCTCTCAATTTGCCTTTATAACTTTCAGCGGATGCAGGAATAAATGTGCCGCCCAGAATTGAGCTCTTCTCATGAATAACAGGATTGTGGCCGCGAAGTTTCAAAACTCTTGCCGCTTCCATTCCTCCTATACCGCCGCCGATTATATGGACAGTTTCGGGAGAATTTGTTTTAATTATCTTATGTTTTTTCCACTGCATTGTTTCGGGATTGACCGCGCATCTGGCAAGATGAAGAGAATCAAAGAGATCCTGGTCATTAGGTACGCCTTTATAATGCGACATATTAAAGCAACCGTTGTGGCAAAGAATGCAAGGCCTTATTTCTTCTTCATCATCATTTATAAGTTTAGTAATCCACTCCTGATCGGCAAGGAACGGCCTTGCAAAACCGGCACCGTCAATTTTTCCTTCTTCAATAGATTTGGCGGCATCAGCAGGATTTAATCTGCCGGCGCATACTACCGGAATATCAACGAACTTTCTAATGTGTTCCACATCAGCAAGATTGCAGTTTTCCGGCATATAAATCGGAGGATGAGGCCAATACCAGGAGTCATAAGTACCGTTATCACAGTTAAGCATATCGTATCCGGCATCCTGAAGAAGTTTTACTGCTTCTTCACTTTCAGCCATATCTCTTCCGACTTCAACGTAATCCTCACCGGGAAGAGCTCCTTTTCGCATACCCTTTGTTTTTGAAAGCACACTGTATCTCAATGAAACAGGAAAATCTTTTCCGCATTCAGCTTTAATTGCCTTAACTATATCCGTAGCAAAGCGGTATCTGTTTTCGAGAGAGCCGCCGTATTCATCGGTCCTTTTATTAACATATTTAAGAGTAAACTGATCAAGCAAATATCCTTCATGAACAGCATGTACTTCGACTCCGTCGACACCGGCATCTTTAAGAAGCTTTGAGCATTTTGCGAAAGATTCAACAAATCTATTAATTTCTTTCTTAGTAATTTCTCTTGACGGAAGTCTGTCCGACCAACGATTCTCAGAAGGTGAAGCTGAAGCTGTAATCTTATCGAGATTCATAATAGGTTTGCTGAGAACATTAATAATCGGAGTATTATAAAGCATTTCCATCATGCTGCTGACTGTAAATGACCTGCCGAAGCCGGCTGTCAACTGAACAAACAGTTTTGCGCCTGTTTTATGGAATTCAGGAATCCATTCAGCAAGGTCGCGATACATCTTTTTGTTATTTTCAAGCCACTGGCCGAGCATGGGATTATAAACCGGCTGACAACCGGGTAAAACAAGGCCGCAATTATTCTTCGCAACCCTCATTATAAACTCTGCGCCGTCTTTGTCGAAATGATTCTTTTCCATCCATCCGAACAAATCAGTGCCGCCCATACTTGTCAAGACAAAACGGTTTTTAATTTCACAGTTTCCGATTTTCCAGGGAGTAAATAAGGCTTCATATTTTTTATCCATTATGTTTACCTCTCCTTTTCAGTATCTTTCAGCATTACAGCAATTGAGTCATAGAATTTTTGAAAGTTTTTTTTGTTAGCCAATAATCCTATAGCCGTTCCGTGATCTCCTTTTTGAACAGGCATAACATTCCAAACACCGGGATTAATAGTATTCTCGTCAAAATCTTTATGAGGTTCGTCAAAAGGATATGTCTCTGAAATAGTATTGCAAAGAGCGTCATTTGCTTTCCATTCATCGTCATATACTTGACCGGTTAAACCATCGATAAAGGTTTTATGATGGCCTATCCAAATGGATATTGGTAAAATAACAGGATTTGTAGTCAATATAGGCCATCTTAATCCCAAAACAGGATCTTTATTAGTAGTATCAAAAGCATAAGAAAAATAATATATATTTTTGCTGATTTTAATCTTATCATTTAATTCTTTCATCCTGTCAGGACATAAATCGCGTTGACAGGAATCGTCATTGCCGTTACTGAACCTTTTTACTGAAGTAATGAAATCATCTGAATCATGTTCGCCGGGAGTGTTTGTCAATCCGAACTGCTCAAGATGAAAGTCAACCACAGTGCCGTTTAAAGGCGACCTTCCTAAAACAGCGGCATAAACGGTGCTTAAATTTATAAGCGGTTCATATAAACGAAAGTCTTTTGCAAAATAATATGAATCACTGCTGTTATGAGGCGTGCATATAGTTGTTACGCTTTGTATCCAGTTTTCTTTTCCGCCCGTAAACAGAGGAGAAGCGTCACCGGGTGATGCATTGACTTCTTCAGGACATCCGTAAGTCATCAGGTAAGCAAACAGCCTGATTGTTGTTCCACCGAAAGAATGACCTATTAGGTGCACCTTTTTTATATTGTCATTTTCATCTTTTCTGCCCCAGCCTTCAAACAAAGGCTTTTCGTAAGTTCTGCCGTAACGGCTGTGATTAAATTCAGCACTGTGATGCGCACCGTAATCAACAGTTGTGCCTGTAAGCTGCGCATAGAGTTCACACGCTCTGTCCCACGCACTGGAAAAAGGACCAACAGAAGCCGAATATGATTCATATCCGTTTGATAAAAGATAATCATTAAGATTTCCGCAAGTAGCGCCCCAATAAGGCAAAATCTTATTTAATCCTTCTTCACTGCCCCATCCGTTAAAACCATGAACAAATACAAAGGGAAAATCATTTAATACTCTGTTTTCAACTGAGCTTTTTTTGTTATCGCCGGCAATACCGTAAATCGTAAAGAATCCGCAGGCCATAGCCAGTGACAAAGACAGTGCTGACATTTTTTTAAGTATTGACATTATATCCCCCTTTAAAACTCAATCTGTTAACAATAATATTACTGCACATTTAATATTATGTCAATGAAGATAAATAACAAAATATAATTAAATAAACATTGACAATTAACTGCAGCTGTTTTAAAATTTTTAAAAAAAGAAGGAAGATGAATTAATGTATTATAAAATTGAAAATGAAAATTTAACCTGTGAAATAAATGAGATGGGAGCGGAACTGCACTCATTGAAATCAAAATCAAACAATAAAGAATACATCTGGCAGGGAAATCCGGATATATGGTATGGTCAGGCTCCGATTCTCTTCCCTGTTATCGGTCAACTTAATTCAGACAGATATTATCTCAACGGCATCGAATACCATCTTCCGAAACACGGATTTGCAAGAAAAATGCTGTTTGAAAATATATTTTGCGAAGGAAACAAAGCTGTTTTTTTACTTAAAAACAATTCCCAAACAATGAAAATGTTTCCGTTTGAATTTGAATTGTATGCCGAATTTGTTCTTGAAGGTAATTCTGTAATCAATACTCTTACAGTAAAGAATAAATCAGTTAACAAAATGTATTTTTCAATAGGTGCTCATCCTGCATTTAATTGCAAAGTCGGAGATATTATTGAATTCGAAACGGCAGAAACAGTTTGCACGGAAAGAATTGATAAAACAAATATGCTCATTGATCAAAAATTCCCCTGCCTTGATAACGAATCAAGAATTATTATTACAAAGGAAATATTTGAACCTGACGCACTTATTCTTTCCGGTTTAAAGTCAAAGAAGCTCAAATTAAAGGGTGAAAATGAAATTGAGTTTACTTTCGGAGATTGCCCCGTTTTGGGTATATGGGCTAAACCGGGCGCGCCTTATGTCTGTATAGAACCATGGTACGGCATTAACGACAGACACGAACCTGTAGATGACATATCAGAAAAGAGAGAAATAAGGGCACTTGATGCGGGAAACAGTTTTGAATTCTCGTGGAAAGCAGAAGTTATAAAATGATTAACAGACAGTATTTACAGGGTTCCCGTTGATAAACGCTTTAACATTTTCTTTGCATATTTCCATAAGTCTTTTTCTGGTTTCAAATCCCGCCCACGCTATATGAGGCGTAATAGAACAGTTTTCAAGGCCGAATAGAGGATTCCCCTCTTCCGGCGGTTCCTTACACATAACATCAAGGCCTGCTGCCGCTATTGTTCCATCTTTAAGAGCTTGAGCAAGTGCGCTCTCATCAACCACCGGCCCTCTTGAAGTATTGATGAGCATAGCGGTATTTTTCATTTTACTAAGAAAATCCTTATTTACAAGTCCGATTGTCTTCTGTGTCAAAGGACAATGCAAAGTCACAAAATCAGAACTCTTAAGCAAATTATCTAAATCTGTAAATTCAACATCGGGAATCGGTATCGGATGATTGGTATAAACCAGAACATTCATTCCGAAAGATTTGGCAATTTTTGATACTGCTTTGCCTATTTTCCCGAAACCGATTATACCGATTGTCTTTTTATTAAGTTCGTATATCGGTTTAACGGTATAGGAAAAATCAAGGCTTGTTGACCAGTCGCCGTTATGAACCGAATTACTATGAACATGAACCTGATTTGTGTAATCAAGTATATGAGCAAAAACGCACTGCGCAACCGCTTCAGTACTGTATGTAGGAATATTGGAAACGGGAATACTGTTGGCTTTGCAATAATCAATATCTATTATATTGAATCCTGTACTCAGAAGTTCAATAAATTTAAGATTATTTAGTTTTTTCAGTATTTCTTCATTAAGAGGAGTTTTGTTGGTTAGAATAATATCGGAGTCCTTGCTTCTTTCATATATCTGATCTGCGTTTGTTCTTTCGTATACTGCAAACTGACCGTATTCACCTAACCAATCCCAGCTCAAATCACCGGGATTTTCAGCAAATCCATCTAATACAACAATTTTCATAATATAAACAACTCCTTATTAGCAATGTATATTCACAATCATTCTTATTTTCAATTTTTTCAAAAAAGTGCTTGACTGAACAAACACTTTATGATATATTATATGAGCGTTCCGTGCTGGTGTAGCTCAGTTGGTAGAGCAGCTGATTTGTAATCAGCAGGTCGGGGGTTCGAGTCCGTCCACCAGCTCCATTCTGAGTACTGCGGAATTAAATAGAATATATGGAAGAGTTCCCGAGTGGCCAAAGGGAGCAGACTGTAAATCTGCCGTCAACGACTTCGGTGGTTCGAATCCACCCTCTTCCACCATTATAGTACTGCAAGGTAAAATATCTTGCGGTACTATTTGTTTTGCCAACAGATGAATGTTACTAATTGATTTATTTCCCGGCCATATTCTATAATAACTACCGATTATCTTATTTTATCATGGCAATTTTTTTTAGTCAACATAAAGCACATCCTGTTATTTCATATTGTTATAGTTTTTTATATATGATATAATTCAAATACTGAATAATTGTTTATGAGGATAAAGATATGGAAGAATTAAAAAATAATTACTCACCTGTAACAACAAAAGAAACAGTTCCCAAAATAAGCAAATTCTATCTCAGCGCTGCAGATTGTACATGCGGTATATTAAACTCACTAATGACGGCAGGAGCTCTTACCTATTTCTTTACTACTTATTGGGGACTTGACAAGCATTATTCAAGCCTTGCTTGGATTATATTCGGTATATGGAATGCGGTAAATGATCCGTTATTTGGTTATATATCTGACAAAACAAAGTCAAAAATCGGCAGAAGATTACCTTATATCAGATATGGTTCTTTATTCTATTCATTGTTTTTTATTATTACATGGTTTAAATGGCCGATTGGTTCGGGCCAGATTTCTATGTTTATTCAGTTGCTTGCTGCGTTATTTTTGTTTGATACACTTTATACCGCCATTGCTACATCGCTTTATGTTTTGCCTTATACTATGGCTGTATCAAATAAAGCAAGAAGTAACATCTTTATATGGAAAATCTGTTTCAGCATTATTTCGCTTGCATTCCCTCTTGTGGTCGTTCCTCTTATCCAACCAAAACCGGGCGAACCTGCGACAAAGTTCAGAGTTATTGTATCTTGTATCGGTATACTTGCTTTTATTATTATATTTTCTTCAACATTTTTTATCAAAGAAAAAGTGACAACCCCTCCGGATGACAGCATGAATATTTTCAAAAGTATTGCATATTGCTTTAAAAACAAAAGTTTTATCGTATTTGAGGTGTTAAGTTTTTCCGTAATATTTATACAAACAAATCTGTTACAGGGTGTTAATTATTATTTTACCGAATTCGGAAATAATCTGATGCCGGTAGCCTATGGGGCGCTGGGTATCGGTGCGGTTCTCGGTTTATTGACCTGGATGAACCGTTTAAAACCCTGGGGTGTTCGCAAATGCATTTTAATTATGTGTATTCTTTTTGCTTCCGGAGCTACAGCTATGGTGTTTTTCGGTAAAATATTCCCTGTTGCAGTTGCGGGTTTTTTCCTTGCTGGTCTGGGATTTGCAGGCGGTATGTATCTGGTGCCGATTATGAACGGAGATGTAATTGATTATGACGAGCATAAATTCGGCCAAAGAAGAGAAGGAATGTATGCCGGTGTAAACAGTTTTATTACAAAACCGGCAATCAGTTTATCAAATGCCGCTTTTGTTGAAATTATATCTTTATTCGGTTATAACAGCGCGTCAGTCGGCGCACAAAGCGAGACAGCTAAACAGGGAATACTTGTTGCCTGGATGGCAATTCCCGCGCTTCTTCTTATTATCACAGCAGTTTCATTAAAATGGTATCCCCTTCACGGTGAAAAATGGAACAGTATAAAATCAGAAATTGAAATAAAGCACAATCACACTTAAACAGAATCTCATTATATTTTTTTAAAAATTGAAATTTCGCTTGTATCTAAAATATCATTGACAAAACATAATAATGTGATATAATCTGTATGTTCTCGGGGCGAGGTGAAAGTCCTCACCGGTGGTAAAGTCCACGAGCCGACAGGCTGATACGGTGTAATTCCGTAACCGACGGTATAGTCCGGATGATAGAGAATTTATACTTATGTATGAATTATTATGCTCCGTAAAGATACGGAGCATTTTTTATTTGGAGGTTTATGATGACTGCTAAGCAAATCAAAATTTATAAGATTACTATGACCGGTATGTTAAGCGCTATAGCTTTTATTTTAATGTTTGTTGAATTTCCCATACCGGCATTAATTCCCGCTTTTATAAAATTTGATGTTTCAGACCTTCCTGCGCTTTTCGGCAGTTTCATTTTAGGGCCGTTTTACGGCGTTTTGATTGAACTGATTAAGAATTTGCTGCATATATTAATAAAAGGAACTTCAAGCGCATTTATAGGCGAACTGAGCAATTTCCTGTTAGGATCAGCATTCTGCATAGTAGCCGGATTTATTTATAAATCAAATAAAAACAAGAAAACCGCTTTAATTGCATGCATTTGCGGTGCACTTTCAATGGGTTTATTATCGTTACCGTTAAACTATTTTCTTGTTTATCCTGCTTATGTTAAGTTTTACAAACTTCCGCTTGAAGCTATAATCGGAATGTACACTGAAATACTCGGGTCTGTATCAAAAATCCCAACCGGAAACGCTTTATTTAACTGTCTTTTGATTTTCAATGTTCCGTTTACTTTCGTCAAGGGAATAGTCGATTCGATACTGTGCTTTATTATTTATAAACCCTTATCAAAATTTATCAAAAGCAAAATCAAATAGTGAAAATCCTCTCCGGAAAGATTTATCCGGAGAGGATTATTTAATCAGTTATTATTAATATTTAATTCTTCAGCCAAATCTACAAAACCGGACATAATTGATGAGGCGGTTCTGTCACCCAAAGAAATCAACTCCTGATAATGGTCATCAACAATTCCGAGCGAATAATCGTTATCGGGAACAACATACCCGATTGCATCGTTGCAAAGGCCAAAGCAAATCGTGTCCTCACCGAAAATCTGTCTAATATAAGGAAGGCCGAAATCTTTTCCTTTGAATGAGCCTTCTGCGGTTAATGAACCTCCGCCGTAAACGAGATCCTGAACAATTTCGCCGGGCATCATGGCAACTTTAACTTTACCGAACTGAGCATAACCTATTTCAGAGAACATATAATAAGTTAATCCTTCTTTATAAACATTGTAGTTTACAAGTTCAAGTTTACCGACAAGTTTCATCAAAGGATTTCTGACCGGTATTTTAACTTCTCTTATTGTCAAATTGAATATCGGTTCAAGTTCTACCTCTGTAACAGGTTCCCAGTTGAGATCATATGCTTTTGTTTCGGGGTTATATTCGCAGTTTTCATACCAAACGGTATAATTTGACTCGTCAAAATCAGGATTCTTTGCTTTTTCATCTGCAATTTCTCGGTTAATTATGTCACGATAATCGGCATCGATTTCATCATAAGTTTTCGTGAGATTCAAAGCAATGTTTCCCATTTCTCTGCCGTATCTCTCAGCCTGCATATATCTTCTTTCAAGGTCAACGCCGTCCCCTGACAGTCCTCTTCCATAATAAATTCCGGCTATGGCGCCGTTCACGAACATAAAATTATATCCGCCTTTTTCAATTTGTTCGCCAAGATAATAAACATAATCACCTGAAAGCTGTCTGCCGTTATCCTCTTTATCGCTTGTTGCAAGACCGGTGACATCGGGATGAGCGGCAATGTTTACTATCATTGTCGGCGTTTTGGAGGAATCAGAAGGAGTAAATACAAATCTGGACATATCTCTGCATAAACTCGTGCTTGATTTTCTGTTTCTGTTGCTGAAATATTCTTCGTTCAAAGATTTTACGGCATAAGTAAGCGTGCCGTCTGTCATCGATTCAACAGCATCCTTCATTGTTTCTGCCATAATATGGCAGGCCCAGTCAAGCCACTCGGTATTAACTCCCCTGTCCTTTTCAAGAAACGGAAAATATGATTTTGCCAGATTTCCGAAGATTTTTTTGAATTGATTGGTCCATAGTCCCTGTGTGTCAATACAGCTGTGGCAATGAGTAGAAGTAATATTAAGTGAATTAATATCTGAAGTATCATATATTTCTTCAAAATACTTTCTGACTGTTTTTATATCTCCGTTGCAAAAGCCTATACAGTCAACATTTGCGAAAACAGAAACACCTCGTCCGGAATTATCGGAAACCGCAATTGCTCTGATTTGCATATCGTCAATTATCTCTTCAATTTTATTATTCATACCGTTATCAAATGTCATAAAACCGCCGAGATAGTATTCTTTATCTTTATCAAGAACATCATCCGGAACCAGTGAAGCCTTAGCATAACCAAGCTGCCATTTTGCATCGGCAGCAGGAACAGAAAGCAACTCATCCGTACCGGTATAGAAATATTCGGAGACGTGATCGCTTAATTTTTTGAATGATTTACTGTCGGGAACTATTGCGCAAAGTCCTCCGATTACTCCCCTTATAATTACTTCCAACGCACTGACTCCTGCCTTTGTAAAAAACGAAGCGGCATCGGCAGCAGACGCGCCGACACAAGAAACGCCGGAAAAAGCAATAATCAATGCAAGACAAACGCTTAAAACTTTCACTTTAATACTCTTCATCAGAATCACTCCTTTCAATTATATTAACACGATAGTTTTATGTTGTAAATAACATTATGAAAATAATTAATTTATAATAAATAATAAGGTTTTTATTGTATTAGTAAATATTGTTTGGTACAATTTTCTTGACAAAATAAAAAAATGTGATATAATGACGAAAGTAAATTTATAATATATCCGGGTGTGGCGCAGTTGGGAGCGCGCTTGACTGGGGGTCAAGAGGCCGTGAGTTCAAGTCTCGCCACTCGGACCATCCGCTCAAATCCTTATGTATCAAGGGTTTGAGCGCTTTTTTATACCCTTTTGAATTTCTCTGAAAAGGCCTTATTTTCTACCAAATTTCTACCAAATTTCTACCAATTTTCTACCAAATTTTCTTCAGCGTGGCCTACAAGCCTTGATATCAAACGGTTTCAAAGGGGTCCATTTTCTACCAAATTTATTTCGGTTTTCTACCAAACTTTTCTACCAAATCTCAGAATTTCATTGATTGCATTAAAACACGCTTTCTTTGCAAATCTAAATGAGCATATATATTCGCCGTAGTTTCAATGTCTGAGTGACCGAGCCACTCCTGAACATCCTTGAGCTGGAAGCCTTTTGAAACTAAAAAACTTGCGCAGCTGTGACGAAGGTCATGAAATCTTATATGAGGTAAATTGTTCTTTTTAAGCAGTGATGAAAACTTTCTGGAAATATAGTCCGGGGTAAATATATCTCCGTCAGGCCACTTAAATATATATCCGTTTTCCTTATAAAACGAACCATATTTTTCCCTGTTTCTATTCTCTTCCTCTTTTATTTGCAGGAGGAGATTTTCGATTTCATCAGAAAGTGGATATGTTCTGTAACTGCTTTCGGTTTTTACATCCTCTTTTTCAATAACTTCATCAAATCTAACTACTACCCTCATAATTGTTACCGTCTTATTTACAAAGTCTATACTGTCCCACTTGAGTCCAAGAACTTCGCTTCTTCTCAACCCATACAAAACAGTAAGATAGATAACAGGAAACAATTGCTCATCCTTTGTTTTTTCAAACAGTTCCTTTAATTGATTTTCATTATAATATGTAGGAAGTCTGCGTTTTTGTTTTGGAACTGTCACAAATTCACAAGGGTCGTTAGTTATTAAATTGAATTTTCTGGCTTCTTTGAAGATTAATTTCAATGTTGTTTTCAATCTTTTTAATGAAGCCGGTGACAATCCGCTTTGTCCTTTTAAACCATTTCCTTCACGCTTTTCATAATCGATAAAATTCTGTAATTCCAAATAATTCACTTCTGATACTGTTAATTCAGTTTTATCAAAGTAAGGAATTATATGATTGTTACACAAGCTTTGATAAAAGGAAATAGTGTTTTCAGCTACGGAATGCTCATTTTCTTTTGTTATCAACCATTTGCTTACAAAATCAACGAAGCGCATTTTTGATAAATCGTTAGAATCGAGATAAGATAATTCGGAGTTTACATTTGTCTCACTAATAGATTCTTCTCTTGATTCATTTG
>JAILMJ010000053.1 GCA_024692685.1 Clostridia bacterium | reverse complement strand
TGAAAAGGATTATACCAAGATTCTTTCACTCGCTCCCGAAGTACTTTAATCGGAGGTGCGCGTGATGAATAAGGTTCATGTTAAAACCGGCGACGAAGTCGTCGTTATCAATGGTAAATACAGAGGCAAGAGAGGCAAGGTTATGCAGGTAAGCCCCTCCGAAGGCAAAGTCATCGTGGAAGGCGTCAACATCGTTAAGAAGCACGTCAAGCCCCGCAAGATGGGTGAGCCCGGCGGAATTATCGAAGCAGAATCCGCTCTTTATGCCGATAAGGTTCAGCTCATCTGCCCGAAATGCGGCAGACCTACCAGAGTGGGCCACAAGATTGTAGACGGCAAGAAAGTCCGCACTTGCAAAAAGAGCGACTGCCTTGCAGAGTTTTGATTAGAGGAGGATACAACAAATGGCAGCAAGATTAAAAGAAATGTATGTCAATGAAGTTGCACCTGCTCTTATGAAGAAATTCGAGTACAAGAGTGTTATGCAGATTCCCAAGCTTGACAAGATCGTTATCAACGTAGGCGCAGGCGAGGCAAAGGATAACTCCAAAGCCCTTGACGCGATTGCTTCCGATCTTATGCAGATAACCGGCCAGAAGCCCGTATTCTGCAAGGCGAAGAAATCAGTCGCCAACTTCAAGCTTCGTGAAGGCATGACTATCGGTGCAAAGGTTACTCTCAGAGGCGAGAGAATGTATGAGTTCCTTGACAGGTTCTTCAACCTCGCTCTCCCCAGAGTACGTGACTTCAGAGGAATTAACCCCAACTCCTTCGACGGCAGAGGCAACTACTCGGTCGGCGTCAAGGAACAGCTTATTTTCCCTGAAATAGATTACGATAAGATTGACAAGGTCAGAGGTATGGATATCTGCTTTGTCACTACAGCCGAAACAGACGAAGAAGCCCGTGAGCTGCTCAGCCTTATGGGTGCTCCGTTCTCAAGATAAGGAGGGAAAACCGTGGCTAAAACATCACAGAAAGTCAGACAGGCCCGCCCTGCCAAGTATTCAACAAGGGCTTACAGCAGATGTAAGATATGCGGGAGACCCCATTCCTATCTTCGTAAATACGGTGTTTGCCGTATTTGCTTCAGAGAATTGGCTCACGCAGGTCAGATTCCCGGCGTCAAAAAAGCAAGTTGGTAATTGAGCGATTGCAAAGGAGGTAAACAGTATGCAAATTACTGATTCCATCGCTGATATGCTCACCCGTATTCGCAATGCAAACGCGGCAAAGCATGAGACAGTGAAGGTTCCCGCGTCCAACATGAAGAAGGCAATTGCTCAGATTCTTGTTGATGAGGGATATATTAAAGGATTTACCGTTGAGGAAGACGGAAAGCAGGGCGTTATTGAAATCGCTCTCAAGTACGGCCCCAACAAGTCTCAGGTAATTACCGGTCTTCGCAGAGTTTCAAAGCCCGGCCTGAGAATTTATACAGATGTTGAGAATATGCCCAAAGTTATGAAGGGCATCGGCGTAGCCATTCTTTCAACATCAAAAGGCGTTATGACCGATAAGGACGCTCGCAAAGCCAATGTAGGCGGCGAAGTTCTTGCATTTATTTGGTAAGGAGGTGGCCTTTAATGTCACGTATAGGCAAGATGCCCATAGTTATCCCCGCCGGGGTAGATGTTAAAATTGAAGGCAACCTTGTAACCGTAAAAGGCCCCAAAGGCGAACTTTCAAGAAACATTCATCCCAACATCACCGTTGAAAAGGACGGAAACGAAATCAAGGTTTCCAGACCCAACGATGAAAAGGTCAACAGATCACTTCACGGTCTTTCGAGAACTCTTATAGCAAATATGGTTCACGGCGTTAACGAGACCTTCAAAAAGGAACTCGAAGTAAACGGCGTAGGTTACCGTGCGGAGCTCAAGGGTAAGGACCTTCTTCTCAAAGTAGGATATTCCCACGATGTGATTATGACTGCCCCCGAAGGCATCACAATCGAAGTCCCCGCCCCCAACAAGATCGTCATCTCTGGTGCCGACAAGCAGAAGGTCGGTCAGTTTGCCGCCAATGTGCGCGAAAAACGTCCTCCCGAGCCCTACAAGGGTAAAGGAATCAAGTACGCAAGCGAGCACATTCGCCGCAAGGAAGGCAAAGCCGGTAAAGGCGGCAAATAATAACAGAAGAATAGGAGTGAATTTTATATGGTTAACAGACCGGACAGCAATAAAGCCAGACAGCGCCGTCATACAAGAGTACGCGGCAAGATTTCCGGCACTGCAGAATGTCCCCGTCTTAACGTTTTCCGTTCTCTCCAGCATATATATGCTCAGTTGATAGATGACGATAAGGGAGTTACTCTTGTCAGCGCTTCAACAGTTGAGAAAGAATTCTCAGAGTACGGCGGAAACAAATCTGCTGCTCACGAAGTGGGCAAGCTTATAGCACAGCGTGCCGCTGATAAAGGAATCACCGAGTGTGTATTCGATCGCGGCGGATATATTTACCACGGCAGAGTTCTTGAGCTCGCCGAGGGCGCCCGTGAGGGTGGACTTAAATTCTGAGAAAGGAGAATTTTACTATGGCTAAAATCGATGCATCGGCATATGAACTTGTCGAAAGAGTAGTATCAATAAGACGTGTATCCAAAACCGTAAAGGGCGGCCGTATCATGAAATTCTCCGCTCTTGTGGTTGTCGGTGACGGCAACGGAATAATCGGCTTCGGTCTCGGCAAATCAGGCGAGGTTCCCGATGCCATCCGTAAGGGAATTGACGATGCCAAGAAGAACCTTATGCAGGTTTCTCTCAAAGGCTCAACCATTCCTCATGAAATCATAGGTAAGTACGGCGCAGGCGTTGTCCTTCTCAAGCCTGCCGCTCCCGGTACCGGCGTTATCGCAGGCGGCCCCGTTCGTGCCGTTGTTGAGACTGTCGGCATCAAGGACATCCGTACAAAGGCTCTTCGTTCAAACAACCCCTGCAACGTTGTAAGAGCTACCATAGACGGACTTTCAAAGCTTCGCAACGCTGAAGAAGTTGCAATTATCCGCGATAAGTCCGCCAAGGAAATTTTAGGTTAAGGAGGGCGGAATAATGGCAGATTTACAGGTTAAGCTTGTCAAGAGCCTTATCGGTTCAACAAAGCCCCAGATAGCTACCGCCCGTGCTCTCGGTCTCGGCAGAATCGGCGATGTTTCAATACAGCCCGATAACGATGCCACCAGAGGCAAGATCAAGAAGCTTTCTCATCTTCTTGAAGTCAGCGAAGCAAAACAGGGAGGTGCGGACTAATGAAATTACACGATCTCTCACCTGCCGCCGGCTCCGTAAAGGAACGTAAGCGTATAGGCCGCGGCCCCGCATCGGGTCAGGGCAAGACCGCAGGCAAAGGTCATAAAGGTCAGTTGGCACGTGCCGGCAGAGGAATGCGCGCAGGTTTTGAAGGCGGCCAGATGCCTCTTCAGAGACGTATTCCCAAACGCGGATTTAACAATATTTTCGCAACAGAGTTGGCTATTGCGAATATAGCAACTCTCGATAAGTATTTTGAAGACGGAGCAACGGTTACCGTTGAGGATCTCCTTGAAAAAGGAATAATCAAGAAGACATTGGACGGCGTTAAGATTTTAGGTCGTGGCGAAATTACGAAGAAGCTCACCGTTCAGGCAAATGCTTTTTCGGAAACCGCCAAGTCAAAGATCGAAGCTGCCGGAGGAAAGGCAGAGGTGATCTGATTTGTTCCAGACAATTGTTAATGCGTGGAAGATAGCAGATCTGAGGAAGAAAATGATTTACACGGCTCTTATCGTGCTCATTTTCAGAATAGGTTCTGCAATTCCCGTTCCCTTCACCAACATCGGTGATGCCGGTATCATAGACGCCGAGGCAGGAACATTTATGAACTACCTCGCTATGATGACGGGTGATGCGTTCAACTACGGTACGATTTTTGCCATGTCCATCACCCCTTACATCAACAGCTCGATTATTATGCAGTTGCTGGCAGTTGCGATTCCCGCTCTTGAAAGACTTCAGCAGGAAGGCGAAGAGGGCCGTAAGAAGATTGCTTCTATCACCCGTTTCGTGACCATCGTTCTCGGTCTTCTCCAGAGTACCGCATATTTCTTCTATCTTCGCAGCCAGAATTACATCGTAACCGATGCAAACGGCGCACAGTTCACGGGCTTTGCGGCATTCTTCCAGGCACTTGTTATTGTTGCCTGCCTTACCGCCGGTACTGCCCTTATCATGTGGCTCGGTGAAAGAATCAACGACAACGGTATCGGAAACGGTATTTCAATAATCCTTTTTGCCGGTATCGTTTCAAGAATTCCCACACTTATTACTTCTCTCTTCGGCCCCAACACAGGTTATATCCGTTACGGCGGTCCGTACTATGTGCTTTCACCCGTTGTCGGTATTATCCTTATCCTTATGATTGCTTTCATAGTCTGGATGGACAATGCCGAGAGGAGAATCCCCATTCAGTACGCAAAGAGAGTTGTCGGCCGTAAAATGTACGGCGGCCAGAATACCCATATGCCCATCAAAGTAAATATGTCCGGCGTTATGCCCATAATCTTTGCCTCATCGATTCTCTCCCTTCCCCCGACAATTCAGATGTTTATTTCATCAAAGATTGCGGAAGGCAGTTTCTGGGATAAGTTCTTCAGCTTATTCTCCTCGAGTCACTGGGCTTATGCGATTATTTACTTTGTATTTATCATTGCATTTGCTTATTTCTATTCAAGCATTCAGTACAACCCGATTGAGATGTCCAAGAACATCCGTGAAAACGGCGGTTCCGTTCCCGGCATACGTCCCGGCGAGCCCACCGCGAGATACATCGGAAAAATCATCAACAGAATCACCCTTCTCGGTGCCCTTCTTCTGAGCATTGTTGCTCTTTTCCCGATTGTATTCTCACAGGTAGCCTCCTTCGCTTTGAGTAAGGCAGGCTATACACAGGGAATGAACGTTTCACTCGGCGGTACTTCAATCATCATTCTTGTCGGTGTTGCTCTTGAAACCGTAAAACAGCTCGAGAGCCAGATGATGATGAGACACTACAAAGGCTTCCTTGATTGATTTTGAGGCCTGCGGGCGGCATAGGCCGCCATCGAACGGAGGAACAGCATGATAGAGCTTAAAACCACCGGTGAAATTCAGAAGATGAAAGACGCTTGCAAAATAGCGGCCGGGGCTTTACACGCAGCGGGCGAAGCAGTCAGACCCGGTGTTTCGACTGCCGAGGTTAACCGGGCGGCGGAGGATTTCATAATAAAACACCACGCTTACCCGACATTCAAGGGATATAACGGTTATCCCGCTGCATCATGCATTTCCATAAATGATGAGATCATTCACGGCATCCCCGCAAAATCCCGCATTATTCAGCCCGGCGATATCGTCAGCGTTGATGTCGGGGCAACCTTTAACGGCTTTGTCGGAGACAATGCTGCCACATTTGCGGCGGGCGAGATTTCACCCGAAGCACAGCGGCTGTGCGACACCACCAGAGAGAGCCTTTACGAAGGCATAAAGATGGCTGTTGCAGGCAACAGAATCGGCGACATAGGGTCAACAATCCAGAGGTATTGCGAGGAAAGAGGCTTTTCCGTAGTCCGCGAATACACAGGTCATGGCGTAGGAAGAGTTATGCATGAGGATCCCAGCGTACCGAATTTCGGCACACCCGGCAGAGGTGTGCGCCTGCTCCCGGGCATGACAATTGCCATAGAGCCTATGATTTGTATGGGATCACCGGCAATAAAACAAATGTCCGACGGTTGGACTGTCAAGACAAGAGACGGCAAATACGCGGCCCACTTTGAGCATTCCATAGCCATAACGCCAGACGGTCCGGTTATCTTAACGATAGCCTGAGGAACGGGATATGCTTGAAAAGGGCAGAGTAGTGAGGTCTCTTGCTGGCAGGGATAAAGGATATTTACTTGTCGTATTGCAAACGGACGGAAAACGTGCCCTGCTGTGCGACGGTAAGGAACGACCGGTAAGCAGACCCAAGAGTAAAAATATCCGTCATATTGAGCCCACCGGTTTTCTCCTCACATCGGAGGAAATGAGATCGGACAGGGCGCTGAAAAAAGCCATCGGACGGATAATCCGGGAAAACGGCAGCAACATTTAGGAGGTTGTAATGTCTAAGCAAGACATGATCGAGGTTGAAGGTACGGTAATCGAAGCGTTACCAAACGCGACCTTTCAGGTTGAATTGGAAAACGGCCACAGAATAATGGCCCATATTTCGGGTAAGCTCAGGATGAATTACATCCGCATACTTTCCGGAGACAAAGTGACAGTTGAAATGTCACCATACGATTTGACAAAGGGACGCATTACATGGCGTTCAAAGTAAGATTCAAGGAGGTATTCACATATGAAAGTCAGACCTTCTGTTAAGAAAATGTGCGATAAGTGCAAAATTATCAAACGCAAGGGAAAAGTAATGGTTATCTGTGAAAATCCCAAGCACAAGCAGCGTCAGGGTTAATTCCCGCGCAAACCGATTTATTGGAGGTGCAACTGACAAATGGCGCGTATATCAGGTGTTGACCTGCCCAGAGATAAAAGAGTTGAAATCGCTCTTACATATATCTACGGTATAGGTCGCAAAACAGCCGGCGACATTATTGCAGCAACAGGCGTAAATCCCGACCTCAGAGTTAAAGATCTGACCGAAGACGATGTTTCAAAGCTTCGTGAATATATAGATCATAACATCAAGGTTGAAGGTGATCTGCGCAGAGAAACCGCATTCGACATCAAAAGATTGATAGAAATCGGATGCTACCGCGGCGTACGTCACAGAAAAGGTCTCCCCGTAAGAGGCCAGCGTTCAAAGACCAACGCCCGCACACGCAAGGGTCCCAAGAAGACCATTGCCAACAAGAAGAAGTAATCAAGGAGGGATATCATGGCTACAAGTAAAAAGACAACAGGTTCCCGTAAACGCCGTGAGCGCAAGAATATAGAGCGCGGCGCAGCCCATATCCAATCCACCTTTAACAACACGATCGTTACTATCACCGATACCCAGGGCAACGCTGTATCATGGGCAAGTGCCGGTGAAATGGGATTCAGAGGCTCCAAGAAGTCAACTCCCTTTGCGGCACAGACTGCGGCTGAGACCGCTGCGAAGATTGCCATCGATCACGGCATGAAGACCGTTGAGGTCTATGTCAAGGGCCCCGGTCAGGGACGTGAAGCAGCTATCAGAGCTCTTCAGACGGCAGGTTTGGAGGTCAATATGATTAAAGACGTTACTCCCATTCCTCACAACGGCTGCCGCCCGCCCAAGAGAAGACGTGTATAATTCTATAAGGAGGATATGAATTATGGCAAGAAATACACAGCCTATTGCTAAGCGTTGCAAGGCACTCGGAATTTCTCCTGCTGTTATGGGTTACAAGAATAAGGAAACAATCCGTAATCCCAAGGGTCAGATGAGAAGAAAGAAATCCGAATATGCTGTTCAGCTCAACGAAAAGCAGAAGGTTAAGTTTGTATACGGCATTCTTGAAAAGCAGTTTGCTTCATATTATGAGAAAGCCACAAAGATGCAAGGCAAAGCAGGTGAAAACCTCCTTATCCTCTGTGAGCGTCGCCTTGACAATGTAGTTTTCCGTCTCGGATTCGCAGCTACACGCAGACAGGCAAGGCAGCTTGTAACTCACGGTCACTTTACCGTTGACGGCAAGAGAGTTGACATTCCGTCATTCCAGGTAAAGCCCGGTCAGGTGGTTGCCATTTGCGAAGGAAGCAGAAGCAATCCTCTTTTCACCGAACTGACAGGTGAAAATTCACCGGTTGCTCTCATTCCGAAGTGGCTTGAGAAAGTTGAAGCATATCAGGGCAAAGTAGTTGCTATGCCCGCCCGCGATGATGTTGACTTCCCCGTGGAAGAGCATCTTATCGTCGAGCTTTATTCCAAATAATAATCATTGCCGTGTGCATGCCCGTTTCCGGGCATTCACCGCTTGGTTGTTCCGGCTATTTTTTGAATGCAAAGAGCAGATTTAGAATCTGTTTAATAAGGAGGGTTTTGAAATGATTGGTATCGAAAAGCCCAAAATTGATACTGCCGAAATTACCCCCGACGGTAAGTACGGAAGATTTGTTGTTGAACCTCTTGAGAGAGGTTACGGCACTACTCTGGGCAACAGCTTAAGAAGAGTTCTTCTTTCTTCTCTGCCCGGCTACGCCATCACTTCCGTAAAAATCGACGGTGTTCTTCACGAGTTCAGCACCATTCCCGGAGTTAAAGAGGATGTCACGGAGATAGTTCTCAATCTCAAAGAGGTTATCCTTAAAATAAACGGGGAAGGTCCCAAAACTTTATATATAAGCGCCTCCGGCGAGGGCGAAATCACCGCAGGCGACATCAAGACCGATTCCGAAGTTGAAATTTTCAATCCCGAGCTTCATATTGCCACTCTTAACGCGGACGCCCATGTTAATATGGAACTTACCTGCGATAAGGACAGGGGCTATGTTTCATCGGAAAGAAACAAGGCTATTCTTCAGCCCGCTATCGGAGTTATCGCAATCGACTCCATCTATACACCCGTATTAAAGGTTAATTACACAGTCGAGAACACACGTGTAGGCCAGATAACGGACTATGACAAGCTTACACTTGAGGTGTGGACCAACGGAACCATAAGCGCTATGGAAGCCGTTTCTCTTGGTGCCAAGATTCTCAACGAGCATCTCAACCTCTTCAGAAACCTCTCGGATGAGGCGTATGACACTGAGGTTATGGTAGTTAACAATGACGATGGTAAGGAAAAAGTTCTGGAGATGACCATTGAGGAACTTGACCTGTCTGTGCGTTCTTTCAATTGCTTGAAGAGAGCTCAGTATAATACGGTTGGAGATTTGATTACCAAGACCGAGGAAGAAATGATGAAAGTCCGTAACCTCGGCAGAAAGTCCCTTGATGAAGTTGTATCCAAGCTCAATTCGCTCGGTTTCGATCTTCGCAGGGATGACGACTAACAAAGTAAGGAGTGTGAACTAAATGCCCGGAACCAGAAAACTCGGCCGCAGCAGTGACCATCGCAAGGCGATGCTCAGAGGCCTTGTCACATATCTTTTGGAAAACGGCAGAATAGAGACCACCGTTACGAGAGCACAGGAGGTCCGCGCGATGGCGGAGAAAATGATTACCGTCGCCAAGGATGATTCACTCCAATCAAAGCGTAAGGTTCTTGCCTATGTCACAAAAGAGGACGTTGTTAAGAAACTCTTTGATGAAATTGCTCCCAAATACAAGGAAGTTAACGGCGGTTATTGCCGCATAATCAAGACCGGTCCCCGTCGCGGAGACGCAGCGGAGATGTGCATAATCGAACTGGTCTGACATTAAAAAATTACCGGCCTACCCTTTGGGGCAGGCCGGTTTGTTGTTTTTGGTTTTTAATAATTGTAATCCGCGCTTGATTCCGCTTCCGAGGGCGGTGTTACCTGGAAGGTTACATAATAAGCAATGGCATCATTATAAACAAACAGCAGGTCATAGTAGCCTTCGTTGAAACTGCTGCTGATGTTTCCTCTGCAAGACGGCGTGTCTTCCTCAAGGTCAATATTTGCGAGGTTGACGCTGGGGCAGTGGAAGGTGCAGGCATTGAGAATCTGCTCCATAGTGACTGTTTTCAGAACCGCTTCCTCGATATGCGGGACACAGTAAATATCTACCTTTCCCTGCTGCTCCGAGTCATAAAGGCCGTCAACATAGATATCCATGTTTTCTTCAAAGAAGTAGTCATATTTCAATCCGTGCAGCTCATACTGGTCGGTATCTACCTTTTCATGCAGGTCTCCGTTTAAAATCAGGCCGTAAAGCTTGAATCCCGAGCAGGAGTTAAGCGCATGCACTGCGCCGAGGCTCATGGGCTTTTCAATTGTCTGATTTGTCTTTTCCGCGGTGAATTTTTTGCCTTCACTGACGAGACCGGAATCGTCGATTTTATATTCGCCGTCGGCGCTTACAACGGTATCGCCGTCAAGAGCAAACCAGCCGTCAACATTGAACTCTGTATTTACCCAGTCGCACAGATTATAACCGAAATCGGAAAAGTATTCGGTTGAAACTTCATTATCCTGCTCATCCGTATATTTGACAGTGAACCTGATAAAAGAGGCAGACGGATATCTGCCGGTCCAGAACTCCTCGGTGTTTTCGAAAACTTCGGGTTCTATAACGCCGGTTGTTTCGAT
This sequence comes from Clostridia bacterium, assembly GCA_024692685.1. Classification (GTDB taxonomy): domain Bacteria; phylum Bacillota; class Clostridia; order Oscillospirales; family Acutalibacteraceae; genus CAG-177. The sequence continues at coordinate 105,463 of JAILMJ010000053.1, read as the reverse complement.
TGCGGTTGTGGTCGGTGCGGCTGTGGTGGCTGTGGTGCCGCCTTCACCGTCACTCAGATCATCGCCTGTCCTTATGCTGCAAGCCGTAAGAGAGGCAAGCATAATGAGAGAAAGAGCGACTGCCGTTATTTTTTTCAGCATGAAATGCCCCCTTTGAAAAGCAAATATATTAAACCACAAAAATGACTGTTTTTCAATGTTTTTTATTATTTATCAGTATTTGTTTACAATTCATTAAATTAAATTTATTGACATTTTGGCATTATTGTGTCATTATTTAATCGAAAATTGAAGCGCAGAGGTGTTAAAAATGAAAAAAGTGACAGCTTTATTGCTCGCCGTCATAACTCTGCTTACAGTTACCGCCTGCGGTAAGATATATTTCGACGAGGAAGAATACAAGGAGGCGGTTTCCGAAAGCGAAAGCGAAGCTGCAGCCGAGTCTGAAAAGCAGGAAGAGGAAATTTCCGAGAACAAGTCCGAAACCGAGGATGAACTGGGAAAGACAACGAAGGGCAAACAGATAGTCGCCAAACTGGTTTACGGCGATATGATGCAGTATGAAAAAGTTGTCTTTGACAAAAAGGGTATTGCAGAGTACAAGCTGATTTATAAGTATTTCTTTACCGACGGTTACTATGATATGGTAAAAGGTTACGGCGATGTCGGCAGTGACAAGGTTATCAAGACCGATGACAATCTCCGCCTTATTGTTTATAAGACAAAGGATATACTGAATCTGGATTACGATACGTTTCTGAATGTCTATCAGAGAAAGAGCGAAGATATCTGTACCATTATCTGACAGGCAGACAAACAGCAAACAATTAACCGGGTGTGTATTTTAAACACACCCGGTCCGTTTTTTCAGAAAACAGCTTTTGCGGGATTGGTCATCACGCCTTCAAGGTCTGAGCAGTTCACTTCGCAATAATAGGTTCCCTGTCTTGAACCTTCCGAAAGAACATTCAGATCGTAGAGGAAGGTGATTGAGTTGCCGTCGGAAACGAAATTATCCCCGTCGAAGTTACGGTTGAAGATATCGATTTTCCCGTCAGACAGCGCAACTCCGTTAGGCGAATAAGTGCTGTTTGCGCTTTCAATGATTGCTTCTTTTACCGCCTCTTCGGTTTCGTCATCCGATTCAACGGCAAGATTGCTCACGGAAAGACGTTCGCCGCTTCCGACTGAGAAGGTAATGCCCTCGCGCAACGGTTCTGTATTTTCTTTATCAACAGCCGTGTTTTTGCTGATAATAACCGATAAGAGCTGAGGGGTCTGGCTGTAAACCTCATAGGTCATGAGGCAGGTTTCGGGTCCAAGGTCGAAACGGTCCATATAGTCGGCATAGTTTTCGATGTTCATACGGATGTCCCGGGCAAGGCGGTTCTTCATATTCTCAAAGAATTCATTTATATTGGCAGCCGATTTTTCCGAGATTTTGCCTCCGACGGAAGGATAGGTAAAATCAATGATGTATCTGACCGTTCCCTTGCTGTCGGTGAATTCTTCCTTATAACGGACATCTTTGAAAGTATAATACTGCTTTGCGGGGGTTTCCTCTTCCGTTACGGAAGTTTCCGTTTCGGCGGGGCTGTCTTTGCCGGAATCCGACGGCTTGCACGAGGCAAGAGAAAGGAGCATCAGCAGAACGGCGAGAAAAGCCGGTAACTTTTTCATTAAAACACCTCCGGAATCAATAATATTATATCATTTTATACTGCGGCGTGTCAAATATCGGGCGGATAATATATTTTTTTAAAAAAAGTCCCGATTATTTATAAAAAAGAGTTCAAGAGTATGGAAATTTTGAAAACGATGTGATATAATACTTAAACATTGTAAAATAGTCTTATTATGAATTCATTTCAGGGAGGAAAACTTCATGATTAAAAAAATAAGCAAGATTCCGTTTAAAGGCACCCCCGAACAGGAGAAACAGCTTAAGGCCGTTATCGATGAGAGCAAGCACGACAAGCACCTTCTTATGGCTGTTATGCAGAAGGCGCAGGATATCTATGGATACCTTCCCTTTGAGGTTCAGGTTATGATAGCCGAAGGAATGGACGTTCCCCTTGAGAAGGTTTACGGAGTATCCACATTTTATGCTCAGTTTGCTCTTTCGCCCAAGGGTAAATACAATGTATCCGTCTGCCTCGGAACAGCATGTTATGTCAAGGGTTCACAGGCTGTGCTTGATGAAATATGCAGTGAACTCGGTATCGGTTCCGGCGAATGCACCAACGACAGCAAGTTCTCCATTGAAGAATGCCGCTGCGTAGGAGCCTGCGGACTTGCTCCCGTTTTCATGGTAAACGATGACGTTTACGGTAAGGTAACTCCCAACCAGGTAAAAACGATTCTCGCGAAATACGCATAATTTCACATTTTAACAGAGGTTTTATCAGATGACCATTAGAGAGATAAAAGAACTGCTTAATGCCGAAGTTTGCTGTTGCGAGAATCCCGATGTCGATATTCTTTCAGCTTGCGGAAGCGATATGATGAGCGATGTGCTTGCTTATGTCAAGCATCAGGCGGTATTGCTTACCGGACTTGTGAACGCACAGGTTATCAGAACTGCCGAAATGATGGATATGCGCTGCATAGTTTTTGTAAGGTCAAAGAAGCCCACCGCAGATATGCTTGATCTTGCCTGCAGCTGCGGCATTGCCGTTCTTTCAACAACAAAGCGTATGTATGAGGCCTGCGGTATTCTTTATGCAGGCGGGCTGAAAGGCAACGGTGAAATAAATGAGTGATGCCCTCTCTTTTCACTATGATGTTGACGGGGAAAGCTTTTCCTCCGCAGGGCAGGCATCGGCAGGAGTAAAGAAAAACCTCCGTCAGCTTGGTATCGACCCGGAAATAATCCGCAAAGTGTCCATAGCGATGTATGAGGGAGAAATAAATATGGTTATTCACGCCGGAGGCGGCGAGGCTGATATTACAGTCGAAGACAACTGTATTGTCATCGTGCTCACCGACCGCGGCCCGGGAATTGCCGATATTGATAAGGCAATGGAAGAGGGCTACTCCACGGCGCGGGATAACATCCGGGCACTCGGTTTCGGTGCCGGAATGGGTCTGCCGAATATGAAACGCTACACAGATGAGATGAATATCAGCTCAGTTGTAGGCGAGGGCACAACCATCACTATGAAGGTCTTTTTTTGAAGAATATCTGTTAAGGATAAACCTTTATGAATAAATATATTCACTCCGTGGTGCTCGATGCCGAGAAGTGCACGGGATGTACCACCTGTATGAAGCATTGCCCGACGGAGGCAATCAGAGTGCGAAACGGATGTGCCGAGATAGATGCAGAGCGCTGTATCGACTGCGGGGAGTGCATCAGGCACTGTACCCACGGCGCAAAGAAAAGTTCATACGATTCTCTTGACAAAATTCAGCAGTATAAATACAAAATTGCTTTACCGGCACCTGCCCTTTTTGCTCAGTTTGACCATCTTGATGAGCTTGATTATGTGCTTCAGGGTTTGCTGGACATAGGCTTTGATGATGTGTTTGAAGTTGCCAGGGGAGCGGAACTTGTTTCCGCATATACCCGTCTCTACCTTCAGAATGAGCATATAAAGAAGCCCGTAATCAGCACGGCGTGTCCCGTAATCGCCCGCCTTGTGGTGCTTCGCTTCCCCTATCTGAAAGACAATCTTATTCCGCTTCTTCCTCCTATTGAGATAGCCGCTTCAATGGCAAGAGAAAGAGCGATGTTCAAACATCCGGAGCTTAAAAAGGAAGATATATGCGTTTGCTTTATCTCACCCTGCCCCGCAAAAGTCAGTTTTGTCCGCAACGGTTTCGGCGATTACAAAAGCGAAGTTGACATTGTTGTTTCAATGAGCGAAGTATATCTTAAACTTGTAAACGCCATGAGCCGTGAAAAGAACCCCGGTATAAGTTCCGAGGCCGGAAGGATAGGTCTCAGCTGGGCAATGTGCGGCGGTGAAGCCTCGGCTTTGTTCAATGACAGAATTATAGCGGCGGACGGAATTGAAAATATTATTTCGGTTTTGGATCAGATTGAAGACGGCAATATTTCATCTGTTGATTTTGTTGAACTCAACGCCTGCCCGGGCGGCTGTGTGGGCGGTGTTCTGGCGATGGAAAATCCGTTTATTTCTAAAAACAGATTACATACTCTCAGGCGGTATCTGCCTGTTTCGCAGGTTAAAACGGAGGATAGCTTTATTCCCGAGGACGCTTTCTTTTCCGCCCTTCCGGATTATAATCCGCTTAACCGCCTGAGTGACAATATAGGCGAATCGATGCGTCTTATGGCCCGAATACGCGCCATAACGAAAGAATTGCCCGGCATAGACTGCGGCTCCTGCGGCGCGCCGAGTTGCCGCGCTTTTGCCGAGGATGTGGTTCTCGGCCATGCAAATCAGAATGACTGCATCATTGCATATAAAGATATAATCAAGCAATACATAGAAAATTACGACCCGGAGGGAAAAACCGATGACAGTCAGTGAGCTTGCTCAGCTTGACGACTTTGAGGCAGTTGCTCTTCCCGAAGCGGACAGAGAGATTGACGGAGCGTATTCCGGCGACCTTCTCAGTTGGGTAATGGGCAGAGCCCGCGCAGGCAATGCGTGGATAACAATAATGTCAAATATCAATGTTGTAGCAGTTGCCTCCCTTGCCGACACGGCTTGTGTGATTCTTGCGGAGGGAGTTATTCCGGATGAAGAGTTTACGGCAACGGCTCAGGCAAGGCAGGTCAATGTTCTCAGAAGCGGAAAACCCGCTTACGAAATTTCACTGATTCTCGGCTCGGTGCTTTGAAATGAAGAAACTGTATTATGACCTTCATATGCATTCATGTCTTTCTCCCTGTGCGGATAACGATATGACGCCTGCAAACATCGCCGGTATGGGTGCTGTTGCAAAGCTTGATATAATGGCATTGACAGATCATAATACCTGCAAAAACTGCCCCGCATTTTTTAAAGCCGCAGAAAAATACAACATTGTTCCGGTTGCGGGAATGGAACTTACCACGGCTGAGGATATTCACCTGATCTGTCTGTTCCCTGAGCTTGAAAACGCCCTCGGATTCAGCGAAGAAATCAACAGCCGCAGGGTTTTGATTAAGAATAACACCGGGATATTCGGCGATCAGCTCATTATGAATGAAAATGATGAGGTTACCGGTTCGGATGAATATATTCTTCCGAATGCGACCTCCGTTAGCGTAGATGAGGCTCCCGGCCTTGCCGGGAAGTATTCCGGCATCTGCTATCCGGCTCATATAGACAGGCAGTCAAACGGGATTATAGCTGTTTTAGGTGTGTTTCCCGATGAGCCTGAATTTCCGTGTTTTGAGATTCACGATGAAGAAAAGACCGACGAATACAAAGAAAGATTTCCCGTTCTCAGATCAATGCCTGCCGTCGTATCATCCGATGCGCATTATCTTTGGGATATAAACGGCAGGGAGCACAGCTTTGAGTTTAAAGCGGACAGAAACGATGCCCCGGCCGTCAGGCGGGAACTTATTGAAAGGCTGAGCGGCAGATGAAGGAATTATCGCTTAACATACTTGATATTGCTCAGAATTCCGTTAAGGCAAAGGCGAGCTGTATTGAAATAAATCTGGATGAAACGGACTCGACTCTCTCAATAAGCATTAAAGATGACGGCTGCGGGATGACATCGGAGCAGACGGCGAATGTCACAGATCCGTTTTTTACCACGAGAACCACAAGAAATGTAGGTCTCGGTGTTCCTCTTCTCAAGCTTGCCGCCGAACAGACCGGAGGAGAATTGAACATTTCTTCATCCGTTTCACCCGAAAATCACGGCACTGTAATTGAAGCCGTTTTCAATAAAAATCATATAGACTTTACACCCTTGGGTGATATCGTGTCCACCGTGACTCTCCTTATTCAGGGAGCGCCGGACACGGAATGGAAGTTTACTCACAGGACAGGGGAAGGTGTTGTAAGTCTTGACACCGCAGAGCTCAGAGAAGTGCTCGGAGATGTTCCCCTTGACAGTTACGAAGTAGTCAGATGGATGGAGGATTACCTCAGAGAAGGGTATTCCGACATAAATTATAATTTAAAACAGTCTGAATAGAAGGGATCGATGTTATGAAATCATTGGAAGAACTCGCCGCCATCAGAGACAGGATGAAAGATAAAGTCGTTCTGCGTGAGGGTAATGGTCAGATCCGTGTTGTAGTCGGTATGGCTACCTGCGGTATTGCGGCCGGAGCACGGCCTGTGCTCAATGCGTTCGTTGAGGGCGTCAGCAAAGAAAATCTCAGCGACAAAGTCACAGTATCTCAAACAGGATGTATCGGTGTTTGCCAGTTTGAGCCGGTTGTTGAAGTATTCGAGGCCGGTAAGGAAAAGGTCACCTACATCAAAATGACCCCTGAAAAGGCTGCTGAGGTTATTGAAAAGCACTTAAAGGGCGGCAATGTAATCACTGAATATACTATCGGAAACGCTATCTCATAATGGAGGGTAAAGAATTATGGTTCGTGCTCAGGTAATGGTATGCGGCGGTACCGGTTGTACTGCGTCGGGCAGCCAGAAACTCATTCCGGAGTTTGAAAAAGAGCTCAAAAACTATGAGCTTGAAGATGAAATCAAAATAGTTCCCACCGGCTGTTTCGGTCTGTGTGAAAGAGGCCCCGTCGTTATTATTTATCCCGACGGAACTTTCTACAGCCATGTAAAGCCCGAGGATGTTCACGAAATAGTTGAGGAGCATCTTTTCAAAGGCCGTCCGGTTGACAGACTTGTTTACAAGGATGTTTCCGAAGAAGAGGCAAAAACAATTCAGGAAGAGGTCGGCAGATCCGTTTCTCTTAACGACACCAATTTCTACAAGATTCAAAAGAGAGTTGCGCTTCGCAACTGCGGCGTTATCAATCCCGAAAGCATAGACGAATATATAGCTATGGACGGTTATGCCGCTCTCGGCAAGGTTCTTACGGAAATGACTCCCGAGGACGTTATCAAGTGTATCTCCGACTCAGGCCTCAGAGGCAGAGGCGGCGGCGGATTCCCCACCGGCAGAAAGTGGAGTTTCACGGCAGCCAACAAGGCCGACCAGAAATACGTCGTATGTAACGCCGACGAAGGTGACCCCGGTGCTTTCATGGACAGATCCGTTCTTGAAGGCGATCCCCACTGTATCGTTGAGGCAATGACCATCTGCGGTTACGCAACAGGCGCGACCGAGGGTTACATTTATGTCAGAGCAGAGTATCCCATAGCGGTTAAACGCCTTAATATCGCGATTGCCCAGGCCAAGGAATACGGTCTGCTCGGAAAAAATATTTTCGGCAGCGGTTTTGATTTCGATCTTCACATCCGTCTCGGCGCCGGCGCATTTGTCTGCGGCGAAGAAACCGCTCTTATGACCTCCATCGAGGGCAACAGAGGCGAGCCCCGTCCCCGTCCTCCCTATCCCGCGGTAAAAGGTCTGTTTGCCAAACCGACAACAGAGAACAACGTTGAAACGTTTGCGAATATTCCCCAGATTATTCTTAAGGGCGCCGATTGGTTTGCTTCAATGGGCACCGAAAGATCAAAGGGAACCAAGGTTTTCGCTCTGGGCGGAAAAATCACCAATACAGGCCTTGTTGAAATTCCCATGGGAACGACCCTTCGTGAGATAATCGAAGATATCGGCGGCGGTGTACCCAACGGCAAGAAGTTCAAGGCTGCCCAGACAGGCGGACCTTCCGGCGGCTGTATTCCCGCAAGCCTCATAGACACCGAGATAGATTATGATAACCTCACAGCCATCGGCTGTATGATGGGTTCCGGCGGACTTATCGTTATGGACGAGGACAACTGTATGGTTGATATAGCCAAGTTCTTCCTCGACTTTACCGTTGATGAGTCCTGCGGCAAGTGTTCACCCTGCCGCATAGGCACCATGAGAATGAAGGAAATCCTCGAGAAGATTACCTCCGGCAACGGAACTCTTGAGGATATTGACAAGCTTGAAGAGCTTGCAAAATATGTTAAAGAAAATTCACTTTGCGGTCTCGGTCAGACTGCTCCCAACCCCGTGCTTGCAACCCTGAAGTTCTTCAGAGACGAGTATATTGCCCACGTTGTTGACAAGAAATGTCCCGCCGGCGTCTGCAAGGCTCTGCTGAACTACACCATTGATCCCGAAAAATGTAAGGGCTGCACAAAGTGCGCCAGAAACTGTCCTGTCGGCGCAATTACCGGCAAGGTCAAAGAGCCACACGTTATTGATACTGCCAAGTGCATCAAGTGCGGTGCTTGTATAAGCAACTGTAACTTCGGCGCAATCAGCAAGGGTTGAGAGAGGAGGATGCAGTAATGGAAATGGTAAACATTAAAATAAACGGCAATTCACTCAAGGTTCCTGCGGGTATATCCATTCTTGAAGCAGCAAGATATGCCGGCATAGAAATTCCGACGCTTTGCTTCCTCAAGGATATAAATGAAATCGGCGCGTGCAGAATTTGTATGGTCGAGGTCAAAGGTGCCCGTTCTCTCGTTACCGCTTGCGTATATCCCGTCAACGAGGGTATGGAAGTGTTCACGAATACCGAAAAAGTCAGAACGAGCCGCAAGCATACTCTTGAGCTCATTCTTTCAACTCACCGCAAGGAATGCCTCTCCTGCATACGCAGCGGAAACTGCGAGCTTCAGGCTCTCTGTAAGGAATTCGGCATTCAGGATGAGAATTATTTCCAGGGCAGAATCCCCGATTTCCAGTTCGACGATTCAGCCGCCCATATGGTCAGGGATAACAGTAAATGTATCCTCTGCCGCCGCTGTGTTGCCGCCTGCCAGATGCAGGATATAGCGGTTATCGGCGCAAACGCCAGAGGTTTTGATACTCATATCAGCTCGGCATTCGACAAGGACCTTGCCGATGTTTCCTGCGTATCCTGCGGCCAGTGTATAGTTAACTGCCCCACAGGCGCTATCTATGAAAAGGACGATTGCGACAAGGTGCTTGCCGCTATCAACGATCCTTCAAAATTCGTTGTTGTTCAGACCGCGCCTTCAATCCGTGTCACCCTCGGTGAAGCCTTCGGTATGCACATGGGCACAAATGTTGAAGGCAAGATGGTTGCCGCGCTCAGAAGACTCGGCTTCGATAAAGTTTTCGATACCGATTTCGGCGCCGACCTTACCATAGTTGAAGAAGCCAATGAACTTGTTGAAAGAGTCAAGAACGGCGGCACTCTTCCCATGATTACTTCATGCTCACCCGGCTGGGTCAAATACTGTGAGCATTACTACCCCACGGAGATTGATCACCTTTCAAGCTGCAAATCACCTCAGCAGATGTTCGGCGGTCTCATCAAGACCTGGTATGCAAAGAAAATGGGTCTCGACCCTGCGAACATAGTTGTTGTGGGTATTATGCCCTGCACGGCAAAGAAGTTTGAAAACAAGCGTGACGATCAGTCCTCCTCGGGTTATCCCGATGTTGACTATTCGCTTACAACAAGAGAACTTGCCAGAATGATAGACTCCGCGGGTATCTTCTTCCGCAAGCTTCCCGATGAGGAGTTTGACAATCCTCTCGGCGAATCCACCGGCGCGGCAGTAATATTCGGAGCAACAGGCGGCGTTATGGAAGCGGCGCTGAGGACAGCGGTTGAATGGATTTCAGGCGAAGAACTCAAAGAGCTTGACTTCAAGGAAGTCAGAGGCATTAAAGGTATCAAGGAAGCTTCCTACACCGTCAACGGCCTTGAAATCAAGGTTTGCGCGGCGAGCGGCCTTGCAAACGCAAAGAAGGTTATGGATGAGGTAAAGGCAGGCACAAGCCCCTATACCTTCATTGAAATCATGGCTTGCCCGGGCGGTTGCGTAAACGGCGGCGGCCAGCCCGTTCAGCACGCGGTTGTCCGCAACTTCTACGACCTGAGAAGCATCAGAGCTGCCGCTCTCTATGAGGCAGATAAGAATTATCCTCGCAGAAAGAGTCACGAGAACCCCGCAATCAAGATGGTTTACGATGAGTTCTTCGGCAGTTACGGCAGCCATAAGGCGCATGAAGTTCTTCATACCTCTTATTGTCCCAGACCGAAATACAAATAATTTCATATTATAATATAAAAAAGACTTGCATTTTTAAAATGTCTGTGATATTATTATCCAGCATTTATGCCGTCAATAGGTTTCAGGCCGAAGACGGGATTTAATAATGAATATTAAAACGGGTGTTCCTCTGGCATGTGAGCGAATGAACATCTGAAAAAAACGGAGGACATTCAAAATGGACGCACTTAAATTGATCGCACAGGATTCTCTCAAAGAAGAGGCTCCCTCAATCGAAATCGGTGATACCGTAAAGGTTCACGTCAAGATTCGTGAAGGTGAGAAAGAAAGAGTCCAGATTTTCGAAGGAACGGTTATCGCTCGCAGAGGATCCGGAGTCTCCGAAACTTTCACCGTTCGCCGCATTTCCTACGGCGTAGGTGTAGAGAGAGTATTCCCTATTCATTCCCCCAACGTTGTCAAGGTTGAAACTGTCAGACACGGCAGAGTTCGCAGAAGCAAGCTCTACTATCTTCGTGACAGAGTCGGCAAGGCAGCCAAGGTTAAGGAACAGATCAGATAAAAAAGCAGGTGAGGGTGTGACAATGATTTCGTTGTTGCACCTTTCTTGTTAAAACAGGGTGAAAAAATGAAGCAGGGCAGGCAGGTTGACACCTATTTTATAAAACTTCATAAAAAAACTCCGTGGATATTCGGCGCTGTTTTTGACATTCTGGAATCCTTTATGGGTGCTGTTGTAGTTGTTTTTCTGCTCTTCACTCTCGCTTTCAGAGCGGTTGGCGTCAGCGGAGATTCAATGAATCCCACGCTCGTGGACGGCGACTGGGTTGCCGTTACCGGCATAGTAAGCAATATTCAGAAAGGCGATGTCGTCGTTGTCACTCAGCCCTGGGAACGGGATATCCCGATAATCAAGAGAGTTATCGCCGTCGGCGGTGATACCATAAATATTGATTTTGTCACCGGCGATGTTTTTATCAACGGAGAAATCATTGATGAAGATTACATCAAGGAACGCACCTATATTAACTACAACGCCGTTTTTCCGATGACTGTGCCCGAGGGCAAGGTGTTTGTCATGGGCGATAACAGAAATGATTCCCTTGACAGCAGGTCGGAAAAAGTCGGGCTTATTGATGAAAACTATATACTGGGCAAGGCGGTCTTCCGCTTCTACCCCGCTCCCAAAAGTTTAAGGAGGGCAGTCGAATGAAAAAGGTAAATCCGCTTACAGGTTTTCTTTATGATTTGATATCTGTTGTTATGTCTGCTTCGATTATTGTCACTTTTGCCTTTTTGTTTGTTTTCAGAACTGTCGGTGTCGAAGGCACCTCGATGGTGCCCACCCTTGATGATAAGGACCGTCTGATTCTTTCCGCCTTTATTACCGAGCCCAAAAACGGTGAAATCGTAGTCACCTGTCAGCCTTCAGAATACACTTATATTGAGTCCACTCTTGTAAAAAGGGTTATTGCAACCGAAGGCCAGACTGTGGATATCGACTTTGAAAAAGGAATAGTCTATGTTGACGGCAAAGCGCTTGACGAGCCGTATATCAACGATGTCACGAGAGAACCTGAAAGCTTCCGGGGGCCTCTGACAGTCCCTGAGGATTATGTGTTTGTTATGGGAGACAACAGAAACGCTTCAACGGACAGCAGAGATTACAGAGTCGGACTTATCAGAGAGGATTATATCCTGGGCAAAACCGTTTTCAGGCTGATGCCTTTCGGAAAATTCAAAATAGGTTAATGATAAATGAATGAAAAAATGGAAGTCCAATGGTTTCCCGGCCACATGGCAAAAACGCGCAGGCTCATCAAAGAAAGCCTGTCCCTCGTGGATATGGTCTGTGAACTGGTTGACGCCAGACTGCCGGAAAGCAGCAGGAATCCCGAAATAGATGAAATAGTCGGAAATAAGCCGAGAATAATTCTGCTTAATAAATGCGACTTAGCCGACGACATCGCCACGGCAAAGTACATAAGGATTTTCTCTCAGAAGGGTATTAAAGCCCTGCCGGTTGACTGCAGAAGCGGAAGCGGCATAGAGAAATTCAGGCCGGCCGTCAGAGAGGTGCTCGGTGAAAAAATAAAAGCAAACGCAGCCAGAGGAATGGCAGGCAAACCGCTCAGAGTTATGGTTGTCGGTATTCCCAATACCGGAAAGTCCTCGTTTATCAACCGAATGGCCGGAAAAAACAGGGCAAAGGTTGCGGATAAACCGGGTGTGACAAGGGAAAACCGCTGGTTTTCCATCGGCCAGGGTATAGAGCTGCTTGATACCCCCGGAGTCCTATGGCCGAAGTTCGATGACCCCGAGGTCGGTTACAAACTGTCATTTATCGGTTCCGTCAAGGATGAGATACTTGATATTCAGGAGATAGCGGTCAGATTGCTGAAGGTACTGCAGGCCGACTATCCCGACAGACTCACTCAAAGATACAGAATTAAAGATTTTGAAGATGCCGAGCCGTATGAGGTGCTTGAACTGATTGCCCGCGAAAGAGGAATGCTTCTGCACAGGGGCGAATATGATACGGAAAGAGCCGCGGTCACTCTTCTTGATGAGTACAGGGGCGGCAAACTCGGGAAAATAACACTTGATATTATATGATTGGAGGATAAGCCGATGAGAAGACTGCTTTCGGTATTTCTTGCGGGAATACTGTTTCTTGATGTAATCTCTCTCGGCGTTATCTTTTTTTCGGGAAACAATACAGTTCCCGAAGGCGATAACAACCCCGTGACAGAGCAGGAGGATATGTTCTCAAAGGCGAGCGTGGTTGCGGTCGGAGACAATATCCTGCAAACCAAAATTCTTGAGCAGGCGCGGGCCAGAAGCAACACGGGCGGCTATGATTTCGGCTATGTTTACGAAAAACTGGCCCCCGTAATTTCCGCTGCCGACGTTGCCGTATTCACCCAGGAGTCGGTTGTTTCGGCTGAGCACGGTGTTTCGGGCGAAACCCTGTTCAACGCTCCCGCGGAGATTGGCGATGAAATGGCAAAGGTCGGCTTCAATGCCGTTAATATTGCCACAAACCATATTCTCGATTACGGTGAGCTCGGCCTTGTCAACACTGTCAATTACTGGCAGGATAAAGATTTCTGCACAATCGGCGCCTACGCCGGAAAAGACAGTTCGGACTGGCTGACAATAAAGGACATAAACGGGATAAGAATTGCCTGGTACGGTTTTACCCAGAGCACAAACGGTCACAGCCTGCCGGATGATTCGGATGCCGTTCTCGATATTTCAACCCATGAAACGAGGATAGCCAATATGCTTGACCTCGCTTCGAGGAAGGCGGATGTTGTTATTGTCTGCGCTCACTGGGGCAACGAATATGAGAAAGAAGTAACCGAAGAGCAGAGAGCGCTTGCCGTGAAACTCGGCAACTGGGGCGCAGATGTTATAATCGGTTCACACACCCACGTTCTTCAGGAAGCCGAAATGATTAAAAATTCCGACGGCAGTCAGACCTTCGTTGCCTATTCACTGGGCAATTTCCTTTCGGCAATGCCCAGAAAGGAAACCATGCTCGGCGGGCTTCTCTCTTTTGATATAGTTAAGAACAGCGAAACCGTTCAGGTAAGTCTTGAGAATTTCAAAATATCCGGCGTAGTTCTTCATTACGGATACGATATGTCAAAAATAAGGATCTACCCGCTTTCGGAATATACTGAAAGCCTTGCGGAGGTTCACGGTATCAGAACCAAGGAAGGGGATTTTTCCTCCGGTTATCTAAACGACATGCTTACCGAAACAATTGACAGCGCTTATCTTAACTGAATGGTGAACAATATGGATTATAACCATGAAAACCGGGCATATCAAAACGGATACAGTCTGGTTTGCGGAGTGGATGAAGCGGGCAGAGGGCCTCTCGCGGGGCCGGTATATGCCGCCGCGGTCATTCTTCCGCGCGGACTTGAAATTTCCGGCCTGAACGATTCGAAAAAGCTTTCCGAGAAAAAAAGGGAAGAGCTTTTTGATATCATCACGCAAAAAGCTGTCGCTTACGCAGTGGCGAGCGTTGATGAAAAGACCATAGACAGAATAAATATTCTTCAGGCGACCTTCCTTGCCATGAAAAAGGCGGTTGATTCCCTTGAGGTCAGGGCGGACTATGCTCTGATAGACGGTAACCGTATGCCGCAGCTGGATATTCCCGGCGAGACCATTGTCAAGGGTGACGCTTCAAGTCCGTCAATAGCGGCGGCGTCTGTGTTGGCAAAGGTCAGCAGAGACAGGTTTATGTATGATCTTGATAAAGAGATGCCCGAATATATGTTTGCAAAGCATAAAGGATACGGCACGAAGCTCCATTATGAATGCCTTGACAAATACGGCATATCGGAGCATCACAGGCTGACCTTCTTAAAGACCTACAGGCCGGGTGAAAGAAAATGATTAAAAACAAAGCCGGCGTGTGGGGCGAGATATACACAGCAAGGTATTTAAGGGACAATAAATACAGAATAATCTATTCGGAATTCAGGTCCCGCTTTGGTGAAATTGACCTTATAGCCGAGAAAGACGGCGTGCTTTGTTTCGTTGAGGTTAAGGCAAGAAATAAAAATACGCCCGTCAGGCCTATGGAGGCGGTTGATGAGCGGAAACAGGAGCGTATATCCCTGACGGCACGCAGTTTTATCTCATACATCAAATATGAAGGCGAAACAGAGTTTGATGTCAGTGAGGTTTATCTCAATGATGACAATTCTCTTGACCGGATTGATTATATGAAAAAAGCCTTTTAACTATTGTAAACCGGGCAAAAAAATAGTATAATGTTATAAAATTATAAGGAGGAATGAAATTTTGGAGTCCATTCTCAACTTTGATTTATCCGTATTTGAAGCGATGAACAGGATGATCGATGCGGCGGGCAGTTGGCTTACTCCTTTGCTTTCCTATGTAACCTGGCTCGGCGACGGAATATTCTGGATTGCAGTCGGTCTGATATTCTGCATCCCCAAAAAAACACGGAAGATAGGTATAGCGATGCTTATGGCACAGGCTGTAATGCTTCTTCTTAATAATGTCGTTCTCAAAAGCATCTTCTCAAGGACGAGGCCGTTTGCCCTGTTTAACCCGGAAGTCGCGAACAGATGTGTCAACGGATACGATTTCAACGGCAAACACTATGACGGCTGGATGAAGGCCGGCTATATTGATCAGGTCATTGAGGAAATGAAAATTTACGGCGCCGAGTTTCAGCAGAAATGGCTTGCGTGCTTCAGCGGTCACTCGCCGCTTGATATCGGCTATCCCTATGCCCACGGGTATTCATTCCCCTCAGGCCATACCTCATCGAGCTTTGCCGCGGCGTGCGGAATGTTCTCAATGTGCAAGGGCAAGGGCCAGAAGGCGATGGGCTGCTGCGCAATAATCGTTGCGGCGCTGATCGGCTTCACAAGGATTTACCTCCACGTTCACTACTGCACGGATGTTCTTGTCGGAGCGCTTGTCGGTATTGTATGCGCGGTTGCCGGCTATTTCCTTGCAAAAATCATATATAATAAGATAGTCGTTAAAATAGAGGATAGATTTGCGGAGAGGAAGAGCAATAAAGCGGAAGCAGAAGCATAATAATCCGCCGAAAACGGCCCTAAAAGCCGCAAAAACCCCGAAAATTTGTGAATTTTTATAAAACAATGCATGAAAATTTTGCGGATTTGTCAAAAATTATGCCATAAAACAGTTGACAAAGAAAATCTTTTATGCTATTATAAACGAGCAATTGTTGCTCTTGCAAAAATTCAAACCAACAACAATAATATGAAAGGAATGGTTCACCATGAAAAAAGTACTTGCAATCGTACTCGCACTCGTAATCGCACTTTCCGCTTCGTCACTTGCTTTTGCAGCTCCTGCAACAGGCACTGACGCATCCGACACCGATGCTGAATACAGCATCCAGACTCTCCTTGATACTCTCAAGGGTATCTTCACAGGCGACAAAGAGCTTGCTGACCTCTGGGATCAGATCGAAGGCCTCTTCAACAAGGTTGTAGATATGGTTAAGAACATCGGCAACGGCGCTTGTGCAGAGGACGTTCTCGGTGCAGTTGATGACCTCGATGCTAAGATCGAAGATCTCCCCATCGTTGGCGACATCTACAAGACCATCAAGAACATCATCCAGACAATCAAAGAGAAGATTAAGGCTCTCTATGCTGGCTCCAGCGCTGAGTTCGTTGACGAGACCGCAGCTGCCGAGTCTGTTGACACCGGTTCTGCTCCCGTTGGCATCGTAGCTTTCGCAACTGTTTCTGTTGCTGCTGCTGCTGCATATGTTTGCACCAAGAAAAGAGCATAATTGCGATTAACAGTTCACTTTACAAATAGCTGATACTTTTTAAATTAGCGCAAGAATTTAAAATGTTAAGCGGCGGTGTACCGAAAGGTGCACCGCCTTTTTTATGTCTGCGCGGTTTAAGACCGGCGCGGCTTTATATGAGAACTGTGCGCGGTTTGCCGACGGATAAGACCGCCGCTCTGAGACAGGGCGGTATTTTTTGTTTCCCGCATTTATTTGCCTGTTCCTGTGTTTTCCGTTAATGCCCGGTATGCTGATATTGCCGGGCATTTTTCTGTTTTGGATTTATTCTATGCCGCGGTTAATCGGGGAGGCGGGAGATTGGACAGCAAATCCCGCGGTTTTGCTATAATATACAAAAAAATGATGTTAAGTTTTACAATCGGACGCTGCTGATGTCTTATTATTTTGTTGACTTTAAATAAACCGCATGCTAAAATAAAATAAATATTATCAGGAACTGTTAAGTGGGAAATTGTGCCGCGGTTTCAGTCCGAAAACCGCCCTCTTTTCCCGCAACGGAAACTGAATTTAGGAGGAAATCAAAATGATTGATCAAAAAGCCCTCGCGTATGTCAATCTCTACGCAGTCCTGGGTGCTCTTGAGAACCTCTGCGAACTTGTTCCCGAAGCGAGCGCTGCTTTAACCAATAAAAAGCCTCTTTCCATAGGCTTCGAGGTTAAGGGCGGCCCGAGCGCCACAATTACCTTTGCGAACGGTAAGTGCAGAATGGAACAGGGTTGCAGCAAATGCAATGTCAAACTTCCTTTCAGCTCCTGCGAAAAATTTAACGGACTTATTGACGGAACGGTTACCCCGATTCCCTCAAAAGGATTCACTCACATCGGTTTTCTTCTCAAAGATTTTACCAAGCTTACAGATCTGCTTAACAAGTATCTCAGACCCTCCGATGAGGACTTGAAGGACCCCGACATTTTCCGTATAAATACGGAGATGACGCTGAATGTTATCGGCGTGGCTATTGCCCAGCTCGGCAATCAAGATGAAATCTGCAAGTTCAGTGCCGCGCACATTGTTGACGGCAGCGTGATGATAGCCATCAAAGACGGTCCCGCAGTTGAAATCATCGCCAAAAACCACAGACTCCTCTGCCTGAAAAAGAGGCCGGAAAAATACCGCTGCTCAATGATATTTGACAGTTATCAGACCGCAAACGATTTGTTCGGCGGCAAAGTCAACGCGCTTGCCTGCATAGGAACGGGCAAGGTTGAAATGCACGGACTCATGGCAATGCTCGACAATGTCAATCGCATACTTGACAGAGTTGCGATTTATCTTGCTTAAAGGAGGAAAGCGAAATGAGTGACAATTTTGATCCCAAGGTAAAGAAATTTACCTGTTATAAAACAACCAAGTCGGATGAATGGTATGCCAGAGCCGCAAAGGTAATTCCCTCCGGCGTTTACGGTCATCTCGGCCCTGCCGAAGGTCTTTTCACTCCGGTTAATCGCTGGCCCCGTTTTTCCGATAAAGCCCAGGGTTCATATTTCTGGGATGTTGACGGAAACAAATATGTTGATTATATGTGCGCATACGGCCCCAATGTGCTCGGATATAACGATCCGGATGTTGACGCCGCGGCATTGGCGCAGGCTAAACTCGGCAACTGCACAACTTCTCCCAACAAGATAATGGTTGAATGTGCGGAGTTACTTGTTGATACTGTTAACTGCGCAGACTGGGCTTTCTTCGCAAAAAACGGTAACGATGCCACTCAGGGTGCCATTCTTACCGCCCGTGCACATACTCATAAGAAAAAGCTGATTTTCTTCAACGGCTTCTATCACGGTGTTTCTCCCATAGTTCAGAAAATCGACTATCCCGGCGTTCTTCCCGAGGATGTTGCCAACAACATCTATGTTGATTGGGATGATATTGCAACCCTCAGAAAGATAGTTGCCGAGGATAACGATATAGCCGCTGTTATTGCCCAGCCTTACGACCACGGCAATTTCTACGACAACAAGTATCCTGCCGACGGTTTTTGGCAGGATGTCAGAAAGCTCTGCACAGACAACGGAATCGTTCTTATAGTTGACGATGTTCGCGCCGGCTTCCGTCTTGATATTGCCGGTTCCGACCATTATTTCGGCTTCGAGGCCGATATAATCTGCTTCTGCAAGGCTCTCGCAAACGGCTGGAATATGTCGGCGTTCTGCGGCAAGGAATTCCTCAAAGGAGCGGCATCCAGCCTTTCATACACCGGTTCATACTGGATGAGCGCGATTCCCTTTGCGGCCTGCATCGCCTGCATCAATAAGATGAAGAAGCTCGATACTCCCAAACTCTTCCGTGAACTCGGCACGCAGTTAACCGACGGCCTGAAGGCTGCCGCGGCAAACAACGGCTTTAACCTTGTGGTCAGCGGCGCTCCCGCCCTCTTCTATCTGAGAATAGCTAACGACGATTCGCTTATGCTTCATCAGGAGTGGATAGCGGAATGTGTTAACAGAGGTGTGTTCCTTGCATCGCATCACAATCACTTCATTAACGCTTCCCTGACAAGCGACGATATCAAGAGAAGCATCGAGATTTGCGAAGAGGCCTTCAAAGTGGTTAAGAAAAACCACCCGGAACTCGGCTGATTTAATTAATTCACGGTCCCTGTGAGACCGGTCAACCATACACAAAAAGGAGGAATTTTCCATGGCATTATCAAAGCAGGAATGGCTTGCCCTTGAGAAAAAAGCTCACGAGCTCAGAAAACTGACTCTTCAGACAGTTGCCTGGGCAGGCAGCGGCCATATTGGCGGCGGAATGAGTATTCTGGATCTGCTGACCGTTATGTATCATAAGTATCTCAACATTAAAGTTGAAGATCCCAAGTGGGAAGACAGAGACAGATTCATTCTTTCAAAGGGTCATGCGGCCATTTCCTATGCTCCCGTACTCTGCGACAAGGGTTTCAACGATGTTGAAATGCTCAAGACCTTCAATCTTTCCGGTTCAAAAATGGGTATGCACCTTGACTCCAACAAGGTTGTCGGTGTTGACGCGTCAACCGGTTCGCTCGGTCACGGCGTATCCATTGCCGCCGGTACTGCTCTTGCGGCGAGAATTCTCGGCAAGGACTATCTCACCTATGTTGCCACAGGCGACGGCGAGCTCGGTGAAGGTTCAAACTGGGAAGGCTTTATGACACTTAATCATTATAAACTTTCAAACTGCATAGTTTTCATTGACAGAAACCATTGCATGATAGACGGTAACACAGAGGATGTTATGAAACTTGAGCCGCTTGCGGATAAGATGGTTGCCTTCGGCTTCAACACCGTAACGGTAGACGGCAACAACATAAGCGCTCTGTGCGAAGCTATTGACGCCGCTGTTGCCCGCTCAAAAGAGCCCTGTGCACCTTCGTGCATCATTATGGACACCAAGAAGGGCGCCGGCATAAAGACCATAGAGGGTGATTACCTCTGGCACTACGGCGGAATTGATGACGCCATGTTTGAAAAATTCAACAACGAACTTGATGAGGATTACAAAGTCCGTTGCGAAAGAGCGGAAAAGGAGGGTGAATAATTATGGCAGGCGGATTTGTTTATACTGCAACAAGCCAGACTGACCTTTCAACATCCGAAATATACGGCAAGGCAATAGCCGATATTATGCAGAGAGACCCCAAAGTGGTTGCCGTTACCGCCGACCTTGCAAAGTCGACAAAATTAGGTGATGTTCTTAAGGTTTGCCCCGAGAGAGTTATCAATGTCGGTATCGCAGAGCAGGATATGTTCGGAGTTGCGGCAGGACTTGCAAGAGCCGGCATCACTCCCTTCGTTTCCGGCTTCTCGGCTTTCACTTCAATGAGAGCCTGTGACCAGCTTCACACCGATATTTGCTATCAGAATGTCAATGCCAAGATAATAGCTACCCATTCGGGTACATCTTTCGGCCAGGCGGGTTCAACCCACCATGCCATTGTTGACCTTGCTATCGTAAGAGCAATGCCCAACATCACACTCATAGTTCCCGCAGACGGCTACGAAACAGCGAACGCAGTTAATGCTGCCTATGATAATTTCGGACCTTACTATATCAGAATCAACCGTGGTTTTGACCGTGTTCTCTATGAAAATATGGATTACGGCTTTGAAGTCGGCAAGGCGGTTGAAATCAACCCCGGTTCCGATATCACGGTTATCGCCTGCGGTTCCTGCGTTCTTCAGGCAAAGGAAGCGGCAAAATTCCTTGAAAACGCTGACGGACTCAAAGTCCGCGTTCTCAATATGCACACCATTAAGCCCATTGATAAGGAAGCAATCCTTAAAGCCGTTACCGAAACCAGAAGAATTATCACAGTCGAAGACCACAGCGTCATCGGCGGTCTGGGCTCGGCAGTAGCCGAAGTTGTTGTTGAGGCAGGTAAGGGCTGCGCATTCAAGAAACTCGGCCACCAGGATAAGTTTGCTCCCATAGGTCTTCATGAAGACATTATGGCTGAGGTCGGTATTGATGCAAACGGCATAATCAATGCCGTTCGTGAGGTTATGAAGGCCGACTTTGAAGAGGACGACAACTGGGACGACGAATTTTAATTGAGAAGAGCCGGTGAGATACAGATTTATAAGTATCCCGCTGACAGAAAGGAAATAATATGGCTTCAAGAGAAGATATATTCACCAATAAAATATTCCTCTGTGCTGCTCTTCCGCTGTTAAAGACCATTGCTTCGGACGATCCCAAACTTGCCAAAAAGTTCGAGAAGACCCATGCCGTTATTCAGGTCAGCGCCCGTGATCCGGAGGCTCCGGACGGCAAATATGCGACTCACTTTGTAATCAACGACGGTGAATGGGTTGTTCATGCCGATAAGGTCAGCGACAAAGAGCATACACAGGTTGAACTTGAATTCAAGAGTGTTGAGCAGATGAACGCCTTCTTCAAAGGCAATATTGGGCCCAAGACCCTTCCGAAAATGAAAGGCGTTGTCTCCCACGGCGGCACATTTCTTTCATTTATGATGACTCTCCTTAAAATGAGCTCCCTGCTTACCGCGACAGAGATCCCCGAAGATGAAACAACGCAGCAGCTTATGGTTAAATGTTTCTTCTATCTGCTTTCAAGCGGTATAAGCACCCTCAATAAGAACGGTCACGAGAAAGTTAAGGAGTGGACATCAAAGAGCCCCGACCGTGTTTACGCATTTGCGGTTGAGAATCATCCGGAAGTTTCGGCCTATATCAGAATCAAGGCCGGTAAATCCAGAGCGGGCAGAGGCACATACAAGAGAGCCCTTCCGTTCTTCACCCTGAGATTTGATTCCTTCAAGAGCGCGCTCGGTATTCTTCTGAGCATAGACGATATGCTTGATTCCGTCAGGACCGGCAAGCTTGTCATGGACGGCGCGCCGGAATTCGGCGGTCAGATAGGCGAATTGATGTTTATGGTCGGCGACTACGCCAAATAAGAATTTAATATGATAAAGGTTCCTCTGTTTTTCAGAGGAACCTTTTTATTTTGACTATTGTCTTTCCCTTTCTGCTCACGCCGGAGCAGTCCTCAATGATGAGCCTGCCCCTGTGCCTGAATGTGACCTTGTCACCTTCGGTGAGTCTTTTATCGGGCTTTTCACATTCTCTGTCATTGACGAAGATTGAGCCGTGCTCTATGGCTTCGTGAGCCTCTTCACGTGAAACACGGAAGCCGTTTTTCACCACACTGTCAAGCCTGAGAGATGAAACCGTAAAGCTCTCATCATTTCCCTCGTTTCTGACACGGCTCGGGTAATCCCACGGGTATACAGCCGTAATTTTAAGTGTGCCCCTGCCGGCGCCTGTAAGGTGCCCGGCAATGTAGTCCGCCATACCCGCTGCAACGGCTATTCTCGCTCCGCTGTCGTCTGTTTCTATGTCACCCGTAACATCACGGTTAATGCCGAGGGCCATCAGAGCGCCCAGGTAG
This sequence comes from Clostridia bacterium, assembly GCA_024692685.1. Classification (GTDB taxonomy): domain Bacteria; phylum Bacillota; class Clostridia; order Oscillospirales; family Acutalibacteraceae; genus CAG-177. The sequence continues at coordinate 83,163 of JAILMJ010000053.1, read as the reverse complement.
TCCCTGTGACCGAGCGGCTTTGAAAACCTGTCCTTTACCACCTTCAGGACAGTAACGGGGCAATCCCGCGGCGACGCAATGTAATATTTTTCAAGTTCTGCGGATGAGTTTATTTCAAGTTCATCCGGAGCAAAGACCGCAACTGCCCTTTCCGGAGCAGGGGACGCGCCGTAAAAAATTCTGCTGACCCCGGCGGGCAGCTTCATTGAAGCGCAGAGGCTCTGCTGATTCAGGTCCAGAAAACGGCTGAAGGTAATCTGCCCCGTCTTTCTGCACTTTTCCGCCCTCTCTTCAAGGAAAGAGAGAAGCATTTTGTTGTCGTTATCTGTTTTCATTACATATTATTCCTTTTGATTTCTATATCGAATTATACACTGTTTTTCCCGTTTTTCAAGAGCAAAGACGCGCGGGAACGCATCTGCCTCAATCAAAACAAATCTTGACTTTACAATGACGATATGGTAAATTGTTATTGCAATAAAAAGGGGATGAAATTAACCGGAATTCCGGTTCCCCAATCGGAGGTTATTATGAAAAAAATTACAGCTCTGGTGTTAGCTCTCATTATTGCCGCTCTTACTCTCGGCCTTGCCGGATGCGGAGCTAAGACAGATGATACGGCGAATGAAACGGAAGCCGAAAGGACTTCATTTACAATGGGTATTGACCCTGAGTATCCTCCCTTCAGCTATCTCGGTGATGACGGCGAATATACCGGTTTTGACGTTGAGGTCTGCAAAGCGGTATGCGATTACCTCGGCTGGGAATTCAAAGTGTTTGCAGTGAACTGGGACGAAAAACTTGTTCAGCTTGATTCTGAAGAGTGCGACTGCGTATGGTCCGGTATGACCATTCTTGACTCCATGAAGGATGCGGGATATATAATTTCCAGACCTTACTTTGACAACGAGCAGGTTCTTCTCGTCAAAGACGACAGCGAATATAAGTCATCGGCCGATCTTGCGGGAAAAGATGTTGCCGTTCAGCTCGGAACATCCGGAGAAGCTCTTCTCAGTGGAGACCTTTCCGACCTTGCAAAGACCTTCGGTAACATTGTTACAGCCAACAGCTTCACAAGCTGCTTTACCGAGCTCGCAGGCAATGCGGTAGACGCCGTATTTGTTGACGCTCCCGTCGCGCAGGATTACGTAGCAAACAACGAAGGCTTCAGAATCATTGATGAGGATTTCGGCGCCGAGCAGTACGGTATTGCATTCCGTTCCGGAGATGCGGATCTTTGCGCCCGGGTTGAGGCTGCTATTGATGCCATCATTGAAAACGGCACCTATGCGGCCATTGTTGAGAAGTATCCCGATATAGCGGGCAATCTTCTTCTCACCAAGTAAAATTGCTTTTGCCGGTCCGGTTTTAAAGCAACGCCTTTTACGGAAATTTCCTGAAGGTGCAGCAATGCGCCTTCAGGTTTTCGATATTTACAGTTTGGATAAACGAAATCGAGGTTATATATGACTTTAATGACAATGGCCCTGAAGATGGCTTCGGGTCTCGAAAAAACCTGCGCCATTTTTTTCCTCACGCTGCTGTTTGCGCTTCCCCTCGGTATGGTGGTTGCCCTGATGAGAGGAAGCAAATACAAAGTGATTTCCGGCGCGGCAAGTTTTATCATATCGGTTCTCAGGGGAACCCCTCTTATGCTCCAGCTTATCGCCGTAACTTACGGCCCGTATTATCTCTTCGGAATCAGCGTTTCGAGGAATAAGCTTATTCCTGTTGTAGTTGCCTTCTCAATAAACTACGCGGCATATTTTGCCGAGATTTACCGCAGCGGTATAGAGTCAATGCCTGTCGGTCAGTATGAGGCGGCTCAGGTGCTCGGTTATTCCAGAGTGCAGACTTTCTTTAAAATCATTTTTCCTCAGGTTATACGGCGTATTCTGCCGAGTATGACAAATGAAATTGTTACTCTCGTCAAAGACACATCAATGGCGTTCACCGTTTCTTATCAGGAAATGTTCACCATAGGCAAGCAGATAGCGAATTCCGAGACAAGTTTCATTCCGTTTGTTGTGGCAGGCGTATTCTACTATGTGTTCAATGCGGCGGTCAGCTTCATAATGCGCAGGGTGGAAAAAGCTATGAGCTATTACAAGATTTAAGGAGGGTGCCGTATGAGTATAATGAAAATGTCGGATATACAGAAATCATTCGGCAGCAACCATGTTTTAAAGGGTATCTCCTTCAGCGTTGACAAGGGCGAAGTTGTTTCGATTATAGGGCCGTCGGGTTCGGGCAAATCAACCCTTCTCAGGTGCGCTACTTTCCTTGAAACAATAGACTCTGGCATTATTTCCTATGACGATAAGGATGTCACGAAAAATGTAAACGGTAAATGCGTTTACGCCAAAAATCTCAACGATTTCCGCCACATTTTCGGTTTGGTCTTCCAGAACTTCAATCTTTTTCCCCACTATTCCGTGCTGAAAAATATGATGGATGCCCCTGTTTCGATAATGAAAAGGGATAAGCGCGAGGTCAGGGAAGAATGTATGATGCTCCTTGAAAAAATGGGACTTGCGGATAAGGCGGACGCCTATCCCTGCGAGCTTTCCGGCGGTCAGCAGCAGAGGGTTTCCATAGTCAGAGCTCTTGCGATGAATCCCGAGATTCTTTTCTTTGACGAGCCGACTTCTGCTCTTGATCCCGAACTCACCGGCGAAGTGCTTAAAGTTATAAAACAGCTTGCCAAAGAAAAAATGACAATGGTTATAGTAACTCACGAGATGGCGTTTGCCAGGGCTGTTTCAGACAAAGTCATTTTTATGTCCGGCGGCGTCATAGTTGAGCAGGGCGCTCCTGAAGAAGTATTCGGCAACACCCGGTCGGAGAGAATGAAGCAGTTCCTTCAGAATTATAACAGAGATTGATATGGAAATAAGTTACTATTACGTAAATCCAACGGGTAATATCACCCTTCTTGCGGATACTCCTGTTGAAAAGCCTTTTCGCAGCCTTGTCGCCCGAAAGCTTATGGAGCTTGAACCGTCTGCGGAGCAGGTAGGTTTTGTAAGCGGGACACGGCTTGAAATGGCAGGCGGTGAGTTTTGCGGAAATGCCTGTATTTCTGCTGCGGCTGTTTATTGCAGCGAAAAAAAAGCGGACAGGTTTGAAGGCGGGCTCAGGGTTTCAGGAGCTGACAGACCCGTTTATGTTAAAGCAGAAAAGAAAAACGGCATTTATGAAGGCTCTGTCCGGATGCCTGAAGCTATGGATATTTCGGAGGCTGAAGTTACCGTTTCCGGAGAAAAAAGAAAGCTGCCGATGATAGTTTTTCCCGGAATATCTCACCTTATAATCGAATCAGAGACAGACAAAAAAGAGGTTGAGAGCCTGATGCCCGCGCTATGCAGGTCACTTGACTGTGAAGCCCTCGGGGCAATGTTTCTAGATGAAAAAAGCAAGCGCATCACGCCTTTGGTCTATGTGCCAGACCCGGAAACATCGGTCTGGGAAAGCTCCTGCGCGAGCGGAACAACCGCTGTGGGTATTTATCTCGGGAGCAGATGCGGCGGCGCTTTCAAGGCGGATTTCGCCGAACCGGGAGGCATTCTCGGTATAGAGGTTTCCCCGGACGCTCCTCCCGTTTTGAGAGCAAAAGCCGAGATAAAATACAGAAAAACGGTTAAAATAACATATTGAATCAAAAAACACACCTGTTCCGTGAACAGGTGTGTTTCAATTTATAACGATTTATTCAAGCTCAAATGCGCCGGTGTAAAGGCTGTAATAAACTCCTTTTCTGGCTATAAGGTCATCGTGGCTGCCGCGTTCGATTATTTCGCCGTGGTCCATCACCATAATGACATCGCTGTTTTTAACGGTTGACAGCCTGTGGGCAATGACAAAGACGGTTCTGTTTTTCATAAGTCTGTCCATACCCCTCTGAACTATGGCCTCCGTCCTTGTGTCGATCGAGGAGGTTGCCTCGTCAAGAATCATAACCGGAGGATTGGCAACCGCCGCCCTTGCTATGGCTATGAGCTGGCGCTGGCCCTGGGAGAGGTTGCTTCCGTTATTTGAAAGCTCGGTGGCATAACCCGAGGGCAGTCTTGTTATGAAATCGTCCGCGCCTGCAAGTTTTGCCGCTTCTATACATTCCTCATCTGTTGCGTCAAGCCGTCCGTAACGGATATTGTCGAGAACGGAGCCGGTGAAAAGGTTGGTATCCTGAAGAACAATGCCCAGCGAGCGCCTGAGATCGGCTTTTTTGATTTTGTTTATGTTAATGCCGTCATAACGGATTTTGCCGTCGGCAATGTCGTAAAATCTGTTGATAAGATTTGTGATTGTGGTTTTGCCCGCACCGGTTGCGCCTACAAACGCAACCTTCTGACCGGGCTCCGCATAAACGGAAATGTTGTGAAGAACATCCTTACCTTCAACATATGCGAAGTCGACATCAAACATTCTCACATCCCCGCGCAGCTGCGTATAGCTGAGAGTGCCGTCGCCGTGCGGATGTTTCCAGGCCCATTTTCCGGTTATTTTGTCTGACTCAGTTATTTCGCCGTTATCGGAAATTTCCGCGTTGACAAGAGTAACATAGCCGTCATCCGTTTCGGCTTCCTCATCCATGAGGTTAAAGATTCTTTCGGCTCCCGCCATACCCATAACGACAGCGTTTACCTGCTGAGTTACCTGATTGACATTGCCGGTAAACTGTTTTGACATATTGAGGAAGGGAACGAGCACGCTTATACCGAAAGTCAGGCCCGAAACGCTGAAATTCCTGAAGCCCGCAAGAATATAGAGGCCCCCGATTATTGCAATCATAACATACAGAACATTGCCGATATTCATAATTATCGGACCGAGGGAGTTTGCGTAGGAGTGCGCCTTATAACTGTCGGAAAACAGTTGATTGTTGATAACGTCAAAGTCTTTTTTGCTCTGATTCTCGTGATTGAATACCTTTATAACTTTCTGACCGTTCATCATTTCCTGCACAAAGCCCTCCGTCTTTCCTATGGAAATCTGCTGACGCAGGAAATATTTTGCGCTGCCTCCGCCGACCTTTGTGGAAACAATCATCATAAGTATGACGCCGAGCAGCACTATAAGAGTCATCGGAATGCTGAAATAAACCATAATCGCAAGCACGCTCAGCACTATCGCGGATGATTGAAGCAGAACCGGGAGGCACTGCGAAACGAGCTGCCTGAGAGTGTCGATATCGTTGGTATAGTAGCTCATGATATCGCCGTGCTTGTGGGTGTCAAAATATTTTATGGGGAGCTTCTGCATCTTCTCAAACATCGTTATTCTCATTTTGTTGAGGAAACTGTGCGTTATGTATGCCATAAGCTGGTTCCACAGCGTGGAGGATAAGATGGAGAGCACATAAAGACAGGCGAGGAAAACCACATAGGGGACAATTCTTTCTTTTGCTCCGCTCCAGTCTCTTGCAACATAACATTCTTCAATTACCGACAAAACCCTCTGAATGAAAAGGGCGGGAACGGCGGCAACCACGGCGGAGAAGAGAATACACAGAGCGGTCAACGGCAAAAGTTTCGGGAAGAACTTAAAAAGGTAACCGAGAATTCTGCGCAGCACCTTGAAGTTAAAAGGCGACTTTTTCGGCGCATTTGCATTATTCGCCATCTTCCTCACCTCCCTTCGTCTGCTGTTCATATACTTCACGGTATATTTCACTTGTTTTCAGCAGTTCGCTGTGGGTTCCGGTTGCGGTAATCTTTCCGTTATCCATAACGATAATCATATCCGAATCCCGGACGGAAGCCACACGCTGGGCGATAATTATTTTAGTTGTTTCGGGGATATATGAGGCAAGGGCGGCGCGAATATGCGCGTCCGTCCTCGTATCGACGGCGCTTGTGGAGTCGTCAAGAATGAGAATTTTCGGCTTTTTGAGGAGCGCTCTTGCGATACAGAGCCTTTGCTTCTGACCCCCGGATACATTGGTGCCGCCCTGCTCAATGACTGTATCATAGCCGTCAGGGAAGGATTTTATAAACTCGTCGGCCATTGCCATTTTGCAGGCTTCGGTTATTTCTTCCTGACCGGCCTCCGGATTGCCCCAACGCAGGTTGTCGTTTATCGTACCGGAAAAGATAAGGTTTTTCTGGAGCACCATTGCGACGCTGTCACGCAGGGTGACAAGGTCATAGTCTTTGATATTTATGCCGCCTATTTTAACGTTTCCTTCAGTTGCGTCATAAAGCCGCGGTATGAGCTGGACGAGGGAGGACTTGCCGACACCCGTGCCTCCGATTATTCCGACGGTCATACCGGAGCGGATGTGAAGGTTGATGTCGGAAAGAGCATATTTTTCGGCCTTTGCCGAGTATTTGAAATTGACGTTTTCAAAATCTATGCTGCCGTCGGGGACCTCAAAGACAGGCGAAGCACAATTTGTCAGACCCGGCTTCTCGCTGAGTACCTCTTTGATTCGCACAACAGACTCGGCGCTGATTGTGAGCATAATAAATACAACCGAGAACATCATAAGAGACATAAGCACCTGCATGGCGTAGGTGAGCATAGCGGAAATCTGGCCTACATCAAGCTCAGTACCGCCGCTCTGAACCACAAGCTTTGCGCCTACGAGAAGAACAAATACCATATTGAAGTTCAGGCATATCTGCATAACGGGGCCGTTCATAGCCACAACCCGCTCGGCGAAGGTAAAGTCCTTGCGTATTCTTTCGGCGGCGGTTGAAAATTTGCCTATCTCGTAGTCCTCTCTTGCAAAACTTTTGACTACCCTCATTCCGCGGGCGTTTTCTTCAATTGATTCGTTGAGCTTGTCGTACTTTTTGAAGACTCTTTTGAAAGCCGGCAGGGCAATCCTTCCTATCACAAGAAGGCCGGTGACCAGCACCGGAATGATTACGACGAAGGTTGAGGCGAGGGTTGAGTTCATTCTGTAAGCCATAATGATTGCAAAGGTGAGCATCATCGGGCTTCTTACTGCGATACGGATAATCATCATATATGCCATCTGGACATTAGTTATATCCGTTGTCAGCCTTGTTACAAGGGATGAACTTGAAAATCTGTCGATATTTTCAAACGAAAAATCCTGCACTTTGGAGTAGATATCGTGCCTCAGATTTTTCGCGAGTCCGGCCGATGCCTTTGAGCAGGTGAAACCGGCAAGTCCGCCGAAGGTAAGAGAAAAAACAGCCATTACAAACAGAACTGCGCCGGTTTTCGCGACCTCGGACATGGGTATTCCCGCTTTTATGCCGTTGACAAGGTCGGCTGTTCTTGTGGGAATCTGCGTTTCTATAAGTGCCTCGCCCACGATAAAAAACAAAGTGAGAAAGGTCGGCTTTTTATATTCGCGAAGGGATTTCAGAATGGATATCATTTTGATGCCGTCCTTTAAGTGGTTTTCCGTAAATCAAACATTATGCATTATACATTATATCAGCCGTATTTTCAATAATGAAATCTTGATTTTTCCGCTCATAAGGAGTATTATTTATTTTATGGAACGCGTACATATCAAGCCGCGCCTCAGGGAGCGGACAGGGAGAGGTTCACCATGATTTATGTGACCGGAGATATGCACGGAGATATTTCAAGATTTGAAACTCCGGCAATGAAAAAACTTAAAAAAGGCGATATCCTGATTGTCTGCGGAGATTTCGGATTCATCTGGGATAACGGCAGACAGGAGCAGAAGTATCTCAAAAAACTTGCAAGAAAAAAGTATACCATCTGTTTCATTGACGGCACACACGAGAATTTTGAAATGCTTAACGCCCTGCCGGTTACAACATGGAACGGCGGCAAGGTGCATCAGGTTGCAGATAATATCTTTCATATGATGCGCGGGCAGATTTTTACCATCGACAATCTTACTTTCTTCACTATGGGCGGCGGTGAAAGTCCCGATATAGAGATAAGGTTTGAGGAAAAGGCGTGGGATAAAGATGAATTTCCCGACAGGGACGAGCTTATTGAGGGCGCAAATAATCTTGAGGAAAGAGACTGCAAGGTCGATTTCATCATCACTCACGAGCCGACTGTCAAAATCAAGACCTTCCTGCGTCTTAAAGACGCGGAGTTCGTTCCCGTTAACGGGCTTAATACCTACTTTGAAGAGCTTTCCGGTGCCTGCACATACAGGCGTTGGTATTTCGGCTCTATGCATCTTGACAAATATATATCCTCTTCCCAGGTTGCGGTTTACAGAAATGTAATCAATGTCGTGACCGGAGAAATTATGTAATTTATATGCAGAAATTATTTACAAATTGCCGCTTCTGATGTATAATTACCGACATAATTGCAAAAAAATTTGAATGGAGTGAGTGATATGAAACTTGCCGTATACGGATACGGAAACCTCGGACGCGGTGTCGAGTGCGCGGTTAAGCAGAACGCTGACGCCGAACTTGTTGCCGTCTTCACAAGGAGAGCACCTGAAACTGTCAAAACTCTTACCGGAGTTCCCGTATATTCTGCTGACAGAGTTCTTGAATTCAAGGATAAAATAGACATCCTTATTATCTGCGGAGGGAGCGCCACCGATCTTCCCGTTATGACACCGGCTCTCGCCGAGAATTTCAATGTCATTGACAGTTTTGACACCCACGCTAAGATACCCTCACATTTTGACAATGTTGACAATGCCGCCGACAAGAGCGGTCATATAGCTCTCATCTCAGCGGGCTGGGATCCCGGAATGTTTTCACTCAACAGACTCTATGCCTCCTCAATTCTGCCGGAGGGCAAGGACTACACCTTCTGGGGAAAGGGAGTCAGTCAGGGACATTCCGACGCCGTAAGACGTATTGAGGGAGTTGTTGACGCAAGGCAGTACACCGTGCCTGTCGAGTCGGCTCTTGAAGCCGTGCGCAGCGGCAGCTGCCCGGATCTTACCACAAGGCAGAAGCATCTCAGAGAGTGCTATGTTGTTGCCGAAGAGGGAGCCGACCTTGCAAGGATAGAAAATGAAATAAAAACTATGCCCAATTATTTTGCGGACTATGACACCACCGTCACCTTCATCTCCGCCGATGAAATGAAGGAGAAGCATTCGGGTCTGCCCCACGGCGGCTTCGTTATCCGCAGCGGCAAAACAGGGCTTAACAAAGAGCACAGTCAGACAATAGAATACAGTCTGAAACTCGACTCCAATCCGGAGTTTACCGCAAGCGCCATCGTTGCGTTTGCAAGAGCGCTTAACAGAATGGCAATCAGAGGCATCACCGGCTGCAAGACGGTCTTTGATATCGCTCCCGGAGATATGTCTCCCCTTACGCCGGAAGCAATGAGAAAAATGATGCTTTGATGCAGTCTTAAAATACAGACGGCACCGCGGTTTCCGGTGCCGTAACTGTTTATAATAACAATAATCACGGAGTTGAATTAGGATGAGTAAACTGAAAGAAAACCGTTGGATACGAGCTGCAATTCCGGCCCTGCTTATTCATTGCTCAATAGGTACGGTTTATTGCTGGTCAACATTTAAGGAGAATATCGCCCTGAAAATCGATATGTCGCCCTTCTCGGTCGGTTGGGCCTTTTCCCTTGCCATTTTCTTCCTTGGTATGTCAGCGGCCTTTGCTGGAAAATTCGTTGAGGTGGATATTCACAAGTCCTCCCTCATCGCCTGCGTCTGCTTTACGGTCGGTATGATCGGAACGGGCGTCACCATCAATTTCCTTACAGGTGTGCCTGCGCTTATTCTGATTTACCTTTTCTACGGCGTCATAATGGGCATAGGCCTCGGTGTCGGTTATCTTACACCGGTCAAGACTCTGATGCTCTGGTTCAGTGACAGCAAAGGCCTCGCCACGGGTCTTTCGATAATGGGCTTCGGGCTTGCGAAGGCGATTGCGACTCCGGTTATGACCCTCATTCAGGAAAAGCTCAACATCAGCGCAATGTTCTATATCCTCGGCGGTGTGTATTTTGTTATGATGCTCCTGGGTCACTTTATGCTCAAGAAGCCTGAGGGTTGGACCGAGCAGGTCGGCAAAACCGATTTCAAAGCATCAAGGATGTTTAAAAACAAGGAGTTTATCGGTATCTGGCTGATGTTTTTCATAAACATTCACTGCGGCCTGATGATTATTTCCTACGAAAAGCAGATTCTTGCTTCCCTCGGTATGGCGCTTACTGCTTTTGCGGTGATTCCGTCTGTTACGGCGGGCTTCAACGCCTTCGGCAGAATAGGATATTCTACTGTGTCCGACAAAATGAAACAGCGCAATACGGTTTATAAAATAATTTTTATTTCGTGCATAGCAATAGTAGGTATATCGCTTAAATTTTATTATACGATTCCCGTTATTGTTTTGCTGTGTGTTGTCAATGCCGGTTACGGCGGCGGTTTCTCAACCCTTCCCGCCCTGCTTGACGAACGCTTCGGTATGAAGAACGTGAGCAAGATTCACGGCCTGACTCTTTCCGCCTGGGGCATCGCGGGTCTCACAGGCAACAACCTTTCCGAGATTATCCTTTCTCATACAAATCAGAATTACAGATATGTCATCACTGTTCCGATTATTCTTTATGCTGTTGCCCTTGCAATTTCATTCTTCATAGTCGGAAACAAAAAAACAAATAAGGAAGAAAACTAAGATGAAGAAGTTAATCGCAATTCTTGCAGCGCTTGCCGTAATGGCAGGGCTTGTTGCCTGCGGCGCAAACCGGGCGGCAAAAACAGAAGAGAGCACCTCCGAAATATCCGCTCCCGAAGTTCCTTATCTCAACATAAACTCTGAGCCTTTTGTTGTTACCGGTGCCGACGGACTCGAAACCGGCGGGCTTACGGCATACATCTGCTCCGCAACCGAAAAGTATCAGTTTGAGGCTCAGGGCGAAAAGACCGAGTGGAGCATTTATGTTTTTGATGAGAAGAACGATAAAAGTATTTCGGATTTCCTTCAGAATGAAACACCCATGCTCAAAGGCGACGGCATTCTTGATATCGAAGAAGGTCAGTATATTTATATTTTCTGCGGCAGTGCGCTCAATGATGTAGACCCCGCAGAGGTTAAGCTTTCTGTAACCTATGCCGATGTTCCCGAATTCCCGTATCTTGTCATAAACTCCGAGCCGGTTGTCATAACCGCTAAATCCGCTTTTGAAGAGGCAGGCGTAACCGCGTATATCTGCTCCGAAACCGCGGAGTATCAGTTCGATGCCGATGATGACGACGATACTGTTTGGAAGGTTTATGTCCTCGAGGAGAAATTTGAGGACGCCAACAGATATCTCAGCCAGGCTCAGACGCCCGTCCTTATCGGAGACGGTGTTATCGAAATCAAGGAAGGCAACTATATTTACATCGAGTGCAGCAGCAACGCTTTCACAGCCGATGCGCCGTCGGAAGCCGAATATGAAATAAACTATGCGGCTCCGCTCAGCGGCAACTACGGCGACTCCGTTTCTCAGAGAGCAGGCGCCACGGTTATTGAGGAAGATGACGAAGTGGAAATCACTGTTTACTGGTCATCCTCAGCCGCAGAGACCACCCACTGGGAAATGGAATGCAAAAAGGAAGGCGACAGGCTTACCTATACGGACTGTGAGAAATCAGACATTACCTTCTCAGAGGACGGAAGCGAGACAGCAAAAGTCATTTATGAGGACGGCGAAGGTTACTTCACCGTGAAGGACGGAAAGCTCTACTGGGACGGCGCGGCCGAAGAGGATTGCAAAACCTGCATATTCGAAAAATAAGTATATAACAGCAGAACCGGACAAATCGGAATTCCGATTTGTCCGGTATTTTTTATCTGCTTACGACTCTTTTGAAGTTTTCATATTTCGGCAGCCTGTGGAAGATGCTTCTGATGAATGCGATTATCCTTGCAAAGAATCGGTTGTTGACATTGAGAGTCACATCGTCAGTCTTCCTGATGACTTCATTATCCGATTTTCTGATAAGGCTTGCATTAATAACAAGGGTTTTATCTTTTATTTCCTTTATCGTACAGGTGTCGCCTTTCTGATTGTTTGACCAGACAATTTCATAGCCGTCCGGGGCACTGTAATTTGTATGGAAGATCAGGGTTGACCTGTATGAAGGGGTGAATGACGGGCGGTAGCCGACTATGCTCAGCGCCGGGAAGTCCGGCTCGGTTATTTCCACCCATCTTGCCGTAAAGGCGACATCCTCTTTCAGCTTAAAAGGTAAGCTGATTTTTTCGCCGTTAACCTCCCAGCCGTCAAATATAAAGCCGTCTCTGACAGGTTCGGAGGGATTTACTTCATCCCCATATTTTGCTTTTATATTGCTTAACACCGAACCGCCGAGGGTATCAAAGGTGACGGTGTATTCATTGATATTCCACAGTGCATTGAATACCAGGTCTGAGTCGGGCATGGCGGCAGGAATTTCGGCGTCCCATCCCGCAAAGGTATAACCCTCTCTCTCAGGGTCGGCAGGCCTTACAATTTGCGAGCCGAAGTTAAGAGAGGCCGACGGTATATAACTGCCTCCGGCGGTATTGAATGTTACGGTATGTCTGTTTGGAATCCATCTTGCGAGAAGAGTAACATCGTCTGTTACGGTATAAGGCAATGCAACCTTTTTGCCGTTGACTTCCCAGCCGTCAAAGGTGAAGCCGGGTTTTGAAGGATCCGGCGGCATAACCAATTCCGATCCGTAGTCTGCGGTAACCGGAGCTGTTGCGGAACCTCCGCCGCAGTCAAATGTTACGGTGTGGGTATCCGGTATCCAGACCGCCTCAAAAGCCGTATTGTCCGTGACGGTAAAAGGCGCGGACGCGATTTTGCCGTTTTCTTTCCAGCCGCCGAAGGTGTAATGCTCTTTTTCCGGGTCAGCAGGGAAGGAGACGGTTGAACCGAAGTATTTTTGCCCGCTGTAATCGTTCCCCTCCGTGCCGCTGAACGAAACCTCATAAAGATTCCTGTTCAGGCAGATATCAACAACGTTGTTATCCCTGCGTTCCTCTGTGTCAAGAGTGATACAGTCGGTCGGGCTCGCAACTGTATAGCCGTGAGGCGGATAGGGCAGAATATCTGCCTTTGTCTTTTCTTCATAGGTTTTTCCGGGGAGCCAGTCCGAACATTCATCCTCAAGAAGAACTGCGTTCTGAGTCTGATTTCCGCTGCTGTCGAGTCCATATGCATAGACATTGTATCTGTAATGGGTATCGGCAGATTTATAAACAGCATAAAGAACGGTATTTATCTCATTTGCGTTATAATCTCCGTAGGTCAGGGCAAGGACCTCGTCTGCGGTGAGCATTGAGTTGACATCGCCGTAAAAATAGCTTTCTCCGTTCTTTTCGCTTTTGTCTTTCTTAACCGTTGACCATCCGGCCAGTTCGTAGCCCTCGGCGGCAACGTCCGCCGCGGCGGGAATTTCGCCGGAAGCGATTGTACTTGAGAAGAGCCCGGATGAATCGTAATGTCCTGCGTCGCCTTTGACGGTGGCGGCGGGTGTGATTGCGCCGTCAAATCTTATCTTGCCGTTAAGGTAAATATAGGTTCCGCCGTTTTCGCTGAGTGAACCGTCATCCGTAATATTTCTGATAAAAAAGTTGGGGTACTTTGCCGAAGACTTATAGTATGAATTACCGTAAACGCTTATGTATTTGTGAAACGACACCTCATTTTGCGTTGCGTCTGCGCCGAAATCATTGCAGATGTTTTCATCAAATAGTATATCTGTATATGATACGGCTTTGCTTGTTCCGCTATTATAAGCGGTGGACGCTGGAATAAAGATAAACTTGTTTTCATCAATGCAGGAAATGTTTTCCTCGCTTTTTATTTCAAAATCAATGCTGAAAACGGGCTCGCCCTTATATATCCGGGCGGTGTTTGAAGTACCTTGTGTATTGACCATAACATAGCCGTAGCGGTTCCCGTCAAGGCCGGATGTATTGGCCACAGCCTGATTTGATGAAACCGAACTATCGGATTTATATATAAGATTCAGGTCGCTCGCTTCAATATGAAAAGGACCGTCTTCAAGAGGAGCCTGGAATATCGGAACCTCCGGAAAATAAAAAGCAGTGGTATCATAGGCGTAAACAAGTTCGAACGCTCCCGCTACGAAATCGGTAGTCAGGCAGAACTGAACATTTATCTTATCGCCGGGAAAAACCGGGCTTCCGGTACAGTCAACCGGGTCTTCCCCTATGTATTTGCGGTAGTTGATTTTACTGTAAAGGTTTACCGTGTCAGGCGTATAAATATTCTGCCCTGTTTCCTGGTTTTTTTCCCAAAGGACGGCTGAGGTTATAATAACGGTGTTAACCGCTATAAGCAGTGAAAAAATCACCGCGGTTATTTTTTTGACTGTATTCATATGATTACCCCTGTCGGCAAAGCCGGGTCTGAAACTGTTTTTTGTGGTTATATAAAATAATTATATCATATTAAACAGTCGTTTGCAAAACAATTTTGATTTAATCCGGATTTGCGTCCGGCGCCGCACTGCCGGGGAAGACCTGAAAAAAATCAGGGCGCCGGCTGTATTCCAAGCCGGCGCCCCGTAAAGGTTAAATGAGCAAAAATGAGAATCTGTTATTCAATTTCAAGCCGTCTTTCGGCCACAACCGCCTTCTGCTTCTTGGGCAGGGTGAGTTTAAGAACACCGTTGTCAAGTTTTGCCTTGATATTGTCGCAGTCGATTTCCGAAACATCAAACGATCTGCTGTATTTTCCGTAGGAACGCTCACAACGGATGTAGTTGCCTTTCTTGTCTTTATCCTCGTATTCCGAATGACGTTCTGCGTTGATTGTCAGAGTATCGCCGTTCAAATCAAGGTTAATGTCTTCCTTTGAAAAACCGGGAAGATCAGCCTCAAGGAGAAAGCTGTCACCTTGATCGGTGATGTCCGCCTTGAATTCGGCGATATCCGAATCACGGAAGAAACCGTTCATTGAGTCTCCGAAAAGCTTTTTCTCAAACTCATCCAGATCACGGAAGGGGTTGAAAGCAAGATTCCTGTTGTTTCTGTAATAAGGTGTAAGTCCTAACATAATAAATACCTCCGTTTTCTTCTGACCCGTTCGGGTCTCGTACTGTTTTGTTCTCCTTGAACAATTCATATGTTATACCCGATTTGTGCTTTTAGTGTTAAACAAAAATGAACAAATTGTAAATTGTTAGCACTTGAATATAAAGAGTGCTAATTTTGCGTTTATGCTCTCTTTTGTTTGATATCCTCATTGCTGTGTGTTATAATACTTACATTATGTTTACGGAGATGTTTCTATGCATAAAGAATTTTTAATGGGTAATGCCGCCATCGCTTTGGGCGCGTTGGCTGCCGGGCTGAATGTTGTGTCCGGATATCCCGGCACCCCCTCTACCGAGGTGCTTGAAACCGTTGCGAAGAATAACGACGGTTCACGTTATGTTGAGTGGTCGGTCAACGAGAAGGCTGCCCTTGAACTCGGAGCCGGCGCCGCCTATTGCGGAGCAAGGTCAATGGTTACCATGAAACAGGTCGGACTCAATGTTGCTTCCGATCCTCTTATGAGCCTTGCTTATGTCGGTGTCAAAGGCGGGATGGTAATTGTTGTAGCCGATGATCCGGGTCCGATTTCCTCGCAGACTGAGCAGGACACGCGTCATTTTGCTTCTTTTTCCAAACTTCCCTGTTTTGACCCGTCCTCTGTTCAGGAGGCATACAATCTTATTCAGATTGCCTTTGATTATTCCGAAAAGTATCAAACTCCCGTACTTTTCCGTCCTACCACAAGAGTCTGCCACGGTTATGCCTCGATTAATGTCAAAGACAATGATGAGTATTACATCAATACTCCCGAAGGTTTTGTCCGCGACCCCTCAAAGTGGGTAATATTCCCGAAGCTTTCATATAACGCCCATATACATATTGAAAGCAGAAACGAGGAGCTGTCGTCTGTTTTCTCGGACAGCGGACTTAATCTTATCTATGCAGAGAAATCAAAGCAGCTCAGGAAGGGCATTGCCGCAAACGGCATCAGCTATACTTATGTTAAAGAAGCCCTGCAGGATACAGATTCCGTACGGCTTATGAAGGTTACAACCCCTTATCCATTCCCTGAAAAACTCGCTCTTGATTTTTTGAACGGACTTGATGAAGTGCTCTGCGTTGAGGAACTCGATCCCGTTATCGAGCGAAATCTCATCTTTGTATGCGGAAAATATCATCTTGATACTGTTATAAAAGGCAAGCTTACCCGCGATGTTAAAACGGCAGGCGAAAACACCTGCGATTCCGTCAGGGCCGACATTTCCCGTTTTCTCGGTCTTGAAATTTCCGGTAAACCGGATGTTCCGCCTCCTCCCGAGCTCCCGGTCAGACCTCCGGTTCTCTGCGCAGGCTGTCCGCACAGAGCCTCGTTTTTCGCAGTCAAAACCGCAATGAAGGGCAGGAAAAGTGTGTTTTGCGGCGATATCGGCTGCTATACACTCGGCAATGCGGCACCTCTTGATATGGTTGACACCTGCCTTTGTATGGGAGCGGGTGTTAATATAACCCAAGGCATCGGAAAAGTCGAGCCGGATACGGAGTGTTTCGCTTTTGTAGGTGATTCAACCTTTTTTGCCTCCGCCATTACCGGCGCCGTCAATGCCGTATATAATCAGGCGAATATGACTCTTGTCATACTCGACAATTCAACCACCGCAATGACCGGCCATCAGCCGCATCCCGGGACGGGCAAAACAATGATGGGGCAGGTTGTTGATAAGGTGGATATAGAAAGTGTGCTCAGAGGAATAGGGCTGAAAACCGTTGTCACCGTTAATCCTTTCAAGCTCGGCGAGGCTGTTGAAACGGTAAAGAGAGTTGCGGCGGAAAGCGGAGTTAAGGCGATTATATTCAAATCTCCCTGCGCTGTTCTCATAAAAAACGGCAAGCCTGCCTTTATTGATGAAGAAAAATGTACCGGCTGCAGGCACTGCATCAAAGCTCTCGGCTGCCCCGGTATAGTTATCAAGGAAGGCAAGCCTTTCATAGAGGAGTCACTCTGCACGGGCTGCGGACTGTGTTCTCAGGTTTGTGCCTTCGGAGCAATCGGAGGTGAACAGAATGCAGAATAACATTTTAATCTGCGGAGTCGGCGGTCAGGGAATAGTGCTGACCTCAAAACTCATTGCGGCCACGGCAATGAGAAAGAATATTCCCGTTATGAGCGCCGAAACAATAGGTATGGCTCAGAAGGGCGGGAGCGTTTTCAGTTTTCTGCGCCTCGGCGATAATCTCAGCAGTCCCATGTTCGGAGAGGGACGGGCCGATATTCTCATTGGCTTTGAGCCCGCGGAGGCGGTCAGAATGCTACCTTATCTTAGGGACGGCGGCACAGTTATAGTGAACACCCACGCAATAATGCCCGTTACGGCGGCTCTCAGAGGCTCGTCATATACAGGCACGGAAATGCTTGACTACCTTAAAGAAAACACGGGTAATCTGATAACTGTTGACGGAGAGGAAGCGTGCAGAGAAATCGGCTCACCGAGAGCGCTGAATATGATTATGCTCGGCGCGGCGGTAAGAAGCTCCGTGCTTCCGTTCGGTATTGAGGATATTGAAGAAACAATGAAAATCACAGTCAGGCCGCAGTTTGTAGAGATGAACAGCAGGGCACTGCATTTCGAATAAAGGAGTTTTGAAAAATGCAAATTTCAAAAAAACAGCTTGATCAGGTCAATGACCGAATTCGCGCTCTTATTGCGTCGGACAGCTTCTACGGGAAGAAACTCGAGGAAGCGGGTATAACAGAGGTAAAATCACCCGAAGAATTTGAGCAGCTTCCTTTTTCCGAGAAAAGGGATCTCAGAGACGCATATCCTCTCGGCCTTATGACAGCCCCCGAGGATGAGATTGTCCGTATTCATTCCTCCTCCGGCACCACAGGAACACCGGTTATCATCCCTTACACCGCCAAGGATGTTGACGACTGGGGCGAGATGTTCAGGCGCTGCTATGAAGTGGCCGGAATTACAAAGAAGGACAGAATCCAGATTACCCCGGGCTACGGTCTCTGGACTGCCGGCATAGGATTCCAGAACGGTTGTGAAAAACTCGGAGCAATGGCGATTCCCATGGGTCCCGGCAATACCGAAAAACAGCTTGAAATGATGATTAACCTTGAAAGCACTGTGCTCTGCTCCACATCCTCTTATGCGCTGCTGCTTACGGAAGAAATCGAAAAGCGCGGTATAAAAGATAAGATTCATCTTAAAAAAGGCGTTATAGGTTCGGAGCGCTGGAGCGATAAAATGCGTGACCGGATTTCCAACGGACTCGGCATTGAACTGTATGATATTTACGGCCTGACCGAGATTTACGGCCCCGGCATAGGTATAAACTGCGAGTACAACACCGGGATGCACATCTGGGATGATTATCTTTATCTCGAGATTATCGATCCTCATACCGGCAAGACTGTTCCTGACGGTGAATGGGGAGAGATAGTTATCACCACCCTTGTCAAAGAGGGTGCCCCCCTTATCCGTTACCGCACTCACGATCTTTCACGTATCATCCCCGGCAAATGTCCCTGCGGCAGAGACTATCCGAGAATAGACGCCATAAAGGGCAGAACGGACGATATGATGAAAATTAAGGGCGTGAACGTATTCCCGAGCCAGATTGAAGAAATTCTCGCGGGTTTCAGCGAGATTTCAAGTGAATATCAGATCCGTATTTCCCATCTCGACGGCAAGGACACAATGCGTATTTATGTTGAAACCAACGGCAGTGTGGACTTTGAGGGTCTCGCGAAGCAGATAGCCGAAAGGGTGAAGAGCAAAATAGGCTTTACCCCGATAGTAAAGGTCGTTGAAATAGGAGTACTGCCCAGAAGCATGAAAAAAACCGCCCGCGTTATTGACGAGCGATTTGACTGATAAACAATTATACCGGCTGTCATTACGGCAGCCGGTATTTTCAGCGGGTTACCCCGTAAAGTTTGAATTATTTACGGTTGAAAGCGCCGAAGCCGGGATAGCATGCGCTGTCACCGAGAGCTTCTTCAATTCTGATAAGCTGATTGTATTTCGCAACTCTTTCGCTTCTGCTGGGAGCGCCTGTCTTAATCTGGCAAGCGTTCATTGCAACTGCGAGATCGGCGATGGTTGTATCTTCGGACTCACCCGATCTGTGTGAAACGACAGCGGTGTAGCCGGCTTTATGAGCCATCTTGATGGCTTCCATGGTTTCGGAAACGGAACCAATCTGATTGAGCTTGATGAGAATGGAATTACCGCTGCAGTTTGCGATACCTTTTGCAAGGCGCTCGGTATTTGTAACAAAGAGGTCGTCACCGACAAGCTGAACTTTGTCGCCGATAGCCGCTGTCATTCTCTTCCAACCTTCCCAGTCCTCTTCATCGAGGCCGTCTTCTATTGAATAGATGGGATATTTTTCAACAAGGGATGCCCAGTGAGCAATCAGCTCATCGGAGGTGAAGTCCTTGCCGGATTTCGGCTGATGATAGAAACCTAAGCCCTTTTCGCTCTTCCATTCGGAAGAAGCGGCGTCCATAGCGAGAACAAAGTCCTTGCCGGGCTTGAAGCCTGCTTTTTCGATGGCCTTGAGGATAAGCTCGATAGCATCCTCGTCACCGCCGAGTTTGTTGGGAGCGAAGCCGCCTTCGTCACCGACTGCGGTAACGTCGTTCATCTCTTTAATGAGAGCTTTGAGAGTATGGAAAACCTCTGTGCACCAGCGGAGACCTTCTGTGAAGGTGGGAGCGCCGGCGGGCATAATCATAAATTCCTGGGTATCAACTGAACTGTCGGCATGTGCGCCGCCGTTAAGAATGTTCATCATGGGAACAGGGAGTCTGTTTCCGTTTATTCCGCCGAAGAAACGGTAAAGGGGAATGCCGAGGCTTGCCGCGGCAGCATGGGAAGCGGCGATGGAAACCGCAAGAATTGCGTTTGCGCCGAGGTTGGATTTGTCTTTTGTGCCGTCAGCTTTGATCATAGCAGCGTCAACAGCATAAATATCGGCAGCGTCAAGGCCGACAACTGCTTTTGCGATAACGGTGTTAACGTTATTTACGGCTTTTGATACGCCTTTACCGCCGAAACGGCTCTTGTCTCCGTCGCGCAGTTCAAGTGCTTCAAAAACACCTGTTGATGCTCCGCTGGGCGCAATGCCTCTGCCGACTGTTCCGTCAGCGAGGATAACCTCTGCCTCAACGGTGGGATTTCCGCGGGAGTCGATAACTTCACGGCCGATTACTTTTTCGATTTTCGTACAGCTCATAATTAAGTCCTTTCTTAATTCATATTCTGATTTACGAATAAATCCACGATATATTATAACAATACATTATCCAAAATGCAAGCGAATTATATATACTTTTTGCACAATAAGAGCGGGTTTGCCGATGACAAATCACAAAAAAGAAACAGAAGAAATTCCGCCGGTTAAGACTTGCCCGATGTATTGCAATGCAAATGCCTGCAGGGAGGGGGTACCGGATATCCGAAGGCTTTTGTTTAACACCCGTCTGAAGGGCGGGTGTCCGTCATTTGTCATCCCCTTTGCCTTGCCGCGCGACATATCTTCTGCAACCCCGTATTTACCTGTTTGATTTTTTTGCCGGTGTTATTGAAATGAAGGCATAGGGATGATATAATATTAAATGAATATTTATAATCACCGGAGGGATACTATGGCTGACGGAAACGGCGCAAAAATCAAAAATGCGCTGCACAATGTGAAGACCTATTGGAAAACGCCGCCTGAGGGTAAGCACGTTTCATACCGTGAATATGTGGATATTACTCTCGGTATAGGCGCAAATTATGCCGGCTTTTCCGCTATTTCAAAGTACATATCGTTCGCGGCGGGCTGTTATCTGATGATGTATCACTACAAACTGCCTTACCTGGCTTTTTCCGTGATAAATATCATCAATATGCCTTTGGGCTATATCTGGACGATGATTGCCTGGATTGTCAACGACAACCTCGGATTTTTGCGCAAGAAAACCGAAAGAAAGATTTATATGACCTACTTCATAATGATGATTGTGGGTCTGTTTATGATTATCTTTGATTTCAGCCGGATGCTCAATCCGTCAAATACCTTTGTGCATTATCTGAATTCGCTTGACGGAATAAACGCCGCTTCCGCGATAAAAATATTAGGCACAAATATTTTCTATAACGGCTATACGGGTGCCCGTAATATTTTCTGGCGCAAAAAACTGATACCGAAATACGGCAGATATAAATATTCGCTCTACTGTGATTTTGCCCCCAAGACGATAATGGTTTTCCTTATCGGCTGGCTTCCGTTCTACAATATCGGCGACGTTACAAGAAGAGTGTGGGTTGCGAACCTTCTTTTTGCGATTTACAACGCATACGGATTCAACAATCAACTTGAATTATGTGCTTCAAATATCAGCCCCGATCCCAAAGAAAGAATTATGGTGCGTACCTTCCCCATCAAGATTTCGCACCTTGCCTGGAACATAGTTGATATTCTCATTCCCGTCTTTATCGGTTTCACAAAGGACGAGTGGGCGGATATTGCCGTGTTCAAATACATCCTGCCCATAACCTTCCTTGTCTTTGCTTCGGTTACTCTTGTGCTTGCGGGCAGAATTAAAGAGAGAATACCGCAGCCTCCGCTTGAAAAGAAGGTGAACATCTCCTTCTGGGACGGTATGACAGGCGTAATGTACAACAAATACAAATGGATAAACACCGTTGTCGGTCTGCTCGACTCCCTCGGCAACGGTATGCTCGCGTTCACCACAATTCTTTATCTTTATACCTTCAGAATGACGGGCCTTATTTACAGCCTGATTGTAACGCTTGTTTCCTTTGCGGGCACACCGCCGGATTTCTTCACCCCGTATTTCCGCAAACGTTTTTCCTACAAGCAGATTATGATATTCTATCAGCTCATCAGAGTTGTCTGTTATTCGGCGATAGTCGCCTGCTATCTGCTCTTCGGTGACAATCTGACCCTGTGCGGCATCGTAAGTGTTGTAGTGCTCATCTTTATGGAAATGTGCACGACGGTCCCGAAGTCAATAACGAGAGATATGGATATCCAGATAACCGACTATCAGATGTATCTTTCGGGCGAGCGTCTTGAGAGTTTCTCAGGTGTTTTCGGCTGGTTTACCGGGCCTATCACGAGCTTTGTGAGCCTTATCATCCCGCTTCTGCTTCTCAAATACGGCTTCAACAGCAACTGGGATATTCTCTTTATTGATGAATCGAGAATCAAGATTATAGTTATTCCCATAATCCTTGACATAATCGGCTATCTGCTTATGACTATTCCGTACTTCTTCTGGGATTACGACGACAGCAAGCAAAACAAGGTTATTCAGGTGCTTCGCCGCCGCGAGGAAGTTACCAGCGCTCAGGAGCTTGCCGAGAAAGGCGAATTATTCGATACGGAGGTGAAAGAAAATGTCGAAGAATAAGAAAGCGCATCACGTTACGAATAATTTTGAGATTGAGGAAGAAAAGCTCGATATACCGGAAGACGAAATATGGACTTACCGGATAGAGGGTCTGCAGGCGCCGAGAATAGTTGACAAAAGCGTCAGCACAAGAACCAAGGCGACCATTATTGTCGTGCTTCTCATAGCAATCGGACTTTCCATCTATTTCAGCGTCAGAGCCGTGAGCAACAAGGAGTTCAAGTACAATCAGCTTGAGAACGGCTACGAGCTGATAAAATATTCCAATGTTGCCGATAAAAAAGAGATAACGGTGGATTATGTTGACGGCGACACCTCAAAGCCCTACACCGTCCTTCACGAGTACGCCTTCAACTGCGACGAGAAAATCGTTACGATAAATCTCGGCAAGGACATTTCCGAAATTGACGGCAAGTCTTTTTACAGCTGCTGGAATCTCGAAAACGTTTTTGTTGACGACGCGAACCCGTATTACTGCGATATAGACGGAGTCCTTTATGACAAAGAACTAACCCGTATTATCTACTACCCCTCCGCCCACAATCTCGCCCTGACAAGGGAAGCGGGTTATGAGCTCAATTTCCCCGAGGACGGAAGCATATCCGGTGACGATTTCACATGGGCGGTCAATCTTCTCAACCGCTGTCTTGCCGACGGCACGGATATCAAAACCATCGAGGGCGGCGACAGGGAACTGCTGGATAAGCTTACTGTCCTTACGGGCACGGATGACTACATGGGCTTTATTAAGGATTACAATGACAAGGTCGGTTATTATGTTATCCCCTCAACTGTTACGGTGATAGGCAAACTGTCCTTTGCCTATTCCGATATCTTTTCCGTCTGGATTCCCGAGGGAGTCAAAGAAATAGAGACAATGGCTTTCTTCAAAGCCGAGAAACTTCGTGAAGTTTATTCATACAAAACCACGCAGGTTATATCCGCCACGGCTTTTGCGGAAAATGCGGGGAAATTTGAAGAATATACCTCGTTGCCCGACGGGCTTGAATTTATCGGCTCCGACGCTTTCACCTATGACAGGGAGCTTACTTATATGTTCATCCCCCAAAGCGTCAAAGAAATCGGTCATCATGCCCTGTTCAATACCTGCTGGAAAGACGGAGACAAGCTTGTCGGTCTTGCCGGGGTGAATGTTGAAAGGTCGGAAGAGGACTTTGCCGAAAACACTTCGACCGGTGACTCATGGCTGCCGAAATACGACTCGGGGCTTTTCAAGAAAAACGTTGAAGTCCAATACGCTTCCGAAAGAGTCTGAGCCGGGGAAGAAAAAACCTGATGAACTATCTTATTAAAATAATAACCGCGCTCACCCTCGTTTTTTCCTCCCTTGCCGGAAATCTCGGTATTTTTCCGCCGGGTTACCGCGCAGTAATGAGCTTCGATTTTTCTGAGAAAACCGGCAAGGTGATGAAGGGAGCTTCCGGTTATCTTTACGGTATTGCGGAAAACGGAGTGCCCAGCGCGGAAATGGCTGAAAGCGTTGATATAAAGACGATTGTTCAAAAAGTTCCCGGCGGTTTGCAGCACCCTGTCGGCGACCTGAACAACGCGGACAAAATCCTGAAATGCGCCGATTATGAAATAGTATATCTGCAGGATGTCTATGACACCTGGTATTACCTTGACGATGATATAATGGAAAAACGCTCACAGGGGATTTATGACTGGCAGAAACTTCTTGATGAGGATTATCTGCCGAAGGTCAGGTCGGTTGTCGGAGAAATGGCGCAGAAGGAGTATGCCGCTCCCGTGGTTTACTGCCTCTTTAACGAGTGTGATAACGGGCTGTGGTTTGGCGAGAGCCAAAAGGATGAAAACCCCGCGAATGCCTACGGCGTGTGGTGTGATTACAACAAAATCGGGAGAGATAATTTCAATTCCGCGTGGAAGCAGACCTATGACCTTGTTAAAAGCATTGACCCTTCCGCCCTGACCGGAGGGCCGGGTTTTTGCGATTTCAATGCGGACGAAATAGAGTATTTTCTTGATTTCTGCTTAAAAAACGATTGCCTGCCCGATGTGATGATTTATCATGAGCTTGCCGAATACGAGGCGTTTTATTTTGATGAACACATAAGGGAATACAGAGAAACAGAGAAAAAACTCGGAATTGACGCTCTGGAAATAATCATATCGGAATACGGTATGATGAGCGAAAACGGCTACCCCGGCGAAATGATAAAATACATAACTCAGTTTGAGGACAACAAGGTTTACGGAGATACTGCTTACTGGCGGCTTGCCGATAACCTCAACGACACCTGTGCGGACAGTAACAGCCCGAATGCGGAATGGTGGCTTATGCGCTGGTATACCGATATGAGGGGAGAGACCGTCAAAGGTAAAAACCTTGATTTGCTTTCTTCGAACTTCGCGAATTATTTCAAATATGACTATGATGAACTGAGTTTTAACGGCTTTACGGGTATCGCGAGCATAAGCGATGACGGCAGGGAAATTGATATTGTTTGCGGCGGAGGCAGCGGCAATTCGGCCGTTCTGCTGAAAAATCTCAGAGATACAGGGCTGTTTCATAAAAAGGTACGTATAACAGTTGAAGAAGCGGTATATAAAGGCCTTTACGGAACAGTTGATAAGCCTGTTGTCAGGAGCAGCCGCACAAAGTTTGCCGGCAGCACGCTGAAAATTCCCGTTGACAATACCGATGCCGCAAACGCCTATCATATTGTTATCCGCCCTGCTGATGAAGCCGAAGAGGTTATCTGTGACGCGGAGCCGCGGAGATATGAATTTGAAAACGGAAAACTCTCCGGCGGAGCATATACCTATAACAGCTATTGCCCCGCGAGCGGAGGAAATGAAAACGGTGACGACCTTGTCGGAGGGCTGGAGAATGCAGGCGATTCGGTTGAAATAACCGTAAATACAGACAGCGGGGATTACCTGTTTGATTTTATCTACGGCAACTCGAATGACGGAGCATTCAACGAAAACGGCAGGCAGAACCCCGATGACAGAGCCGATACGAAGGCCCTGCTGACCGTTGACGGAGAAAAAAGAGAAATCAGCCTCCCGAACACAATAAAAAGCGAATACACTTCATGCTTTTCTCTTGTTCTCAGCGGACTTGATAAGGGAGAACATGTAATAAAAGCGGAGCATCTCGAGGGTACCTTTGTGCTTGACAGTCTTGTGGTTACGCCTTACGAGGGCAATAATTCCGAAGCCGTGCTCCGGGATGAGGACAGGACCTCCGAAACGGTAAAGTCTTTCCTTGTTGTAGCCCCTGCCGACGGTTATTATGAACTCACAACGCAGGGTGAAAGTCTTGAGATTGACGGGGCAAAGGCAAAAATCAACAACGGCAGCGTCACTGCTTACCTCAAAAGAGGCCTTAATTTTGTTGATGTCGAGTCGGAAGAACAGGTAACGCTCAATGCTGTTTTTACCGGAGACACCGGAGCGGGATCGCTGTTTACCGCCGATATGTTTACTCTTGAGGGCGGAGCGGCAAATACCGGCGCATATATTGATAATATTAACTCATCTTCAGGCTCTGCCTCTTTCACATATGTCTGCCCCGAAGCGGGCGAATACAGAGTGACGCTTGATTACTCAAATAACGGTGAGGGCGGCGTTCACGATTACAATGTTGACCTCATTGAGAGATATGTCACCGTTTCGGTTAACGGTGACAACAGAGGAAACAGGTATTGCCGGAACACCTATTCCTGGCAGACAAGGAAAACCGTGACCTTCACTCTGTATCTTGAAGAGGGAGAAAATATTATATCATTTTCCAATGACGGGAGCGAGAACTTCAACGGAAGCGAAACCTATGCGCCGCGGATTTATTCGGCGGGTGTTTTTCCCTCTTATATTGAGAAAGGAGTCTGACGCGAACCGGTTCCCGCATTAATGGTTGAAAGGGGAAGAAAAACTATGAAAAAGATTACAGGCATCATCCTTTGCTTTATTCTTGCCGCTTCATGCGCCGTTACCGCTTTTGCCGGAGAAAGTAACGGAACTTACGGCGCTTACGACCGTGTTTTTATTGTGGGCGTTGACGGAGCGGGAAGATTTTTCAGAGATGCGAACACTCCGAACTTTGACAGAATATTTGCCGACGGCGCAGTTGACTACACGGCCCGGGCCGAAACCATAACCGTCAGCGCGCAAAACTGGGGCTCTGTGCTTTGCGGTGTTTCGTTTATAAGGCACGGTATGACAAATGACAGTATCGCAAAAAACACACGCAATTCCGATACAAAGTATCCGTCGGTTTTTAAATATGTGCGTGACGCTTATCCCGATGCCGAGCTTGCGTCATATGTTCACTGGAACCCCATCAATCACGGTATTATCGAGGATGATATCGGCGTTAACAAACAGTCAAACGGTGATGACGGCGCTTTGACTGACGAAATCTGCGCATATTTTGATCAGGGCAATTCGCCGAAACTGTTTTTCTGCCATTTTGACAGCGTTGACGGTGTGGGTCACGACGAGGGCAGCAACTCTCCGAATTATATTTCACAGATTGAGACTGTCGACGGATATATAGGCAGAATATATGACAAACTCGTTGAAAAAGGACTTATGGAAAACGCTCTTTTCATAGTTGTTTCCGACCACGGCCATCTCATTTCAGGCGGCCACTGGGGACTTACGGCGCGTGAAACCAATACAACCGTTGCCGTTAAAGGTAAGAGTGTTAAAGCAGGCGCGGATATGGATAAGGATACCCGCAACAGAGACGTTGCCGCAATGGTTCTTTATGCCCTGGGTACAGAGCGTCCCGGACATATGAGCGCAAGGATACCCGGCAATCTATTCAACGGAGTTGACGGAGAAACCCGCCCGGTAAAAAATGAACTGCTTGATACGGTAATAGCAAAGATAACCCGGGTAATTACCGTTTGCACGAATTGGATTTAAGATAAACCATTGATGCCGCCCTTGGGCGGATGCCCGTAAAACAGTATTGGTTTTCGCGGAAAACTAAAACCGCAGAGCTTCGTCAGATTTGCTTACCATACACAAAGTATGATTTCGCAATTCTTCCTTGCTCTGCGGCTTATTTTTCTCGAGAAAACTGCTTTGCACCTCAAAAAGATGAAATTTGAGCATATTCGCGGGTCATGGCTTTTTGAGGCATTACTGTTTTACATACACCCGCCCTTGGGCGGCATTTTTCTTCGATTATTATCTCTAAAAACCCGCATAATATTTTGCCAATTACTTGAATTGTTTAAAATATTTTGATATTATATTTTTTAAGGTGCTTATGAAGCGTATGCTTCATTCCGATCATATTTATCACGGAGATGACGGGAATGCTTGAAGAAAACCTATATACCCGCAAACCCCTGAGATTTAAAGACGGAAAATTCAGAATCCTCATTTTTTCCGACACCCACGGAATCAAAAACTACGACACGCGAATCACCAGAGATATCGATGCGATTATCGACGGGACATCTCCGAGTATTGTACTATTTAACGGAGATCAGGTCTGGGGTGACGGAGCGGAGAACGCGGATTCCGTGCGCGCTTTTCTCAAAGCAATCACCGGCCCCGCCGAGAAAAGAGGCATACCCTGGGCTCATGTTTTCGGCAATCATGACGACGAGAAGGGATATATAAATGAGGAACAGCAGAAGGTTTATGAAGAATTTGAATTCTGCCTGACCAAACGCGGCCCCGCGGAAGCAGCCGGAACCGGAAACTATGTTTTACCCGTGCTTTCGGAAAAGTCGGATAAAATAGTTTACAACATCTGGGGCCTGGATTCCCACGATTCCTTCAATGATTACAAAAAAGAATTCGGGCTTAAGGAAGATCCCTGGTTTTTCAGAATGCCCGATCCGCTCTTCCCGTCGGGAGGGTATGACAGTATAAGATTCAGCCAGCTTATGTGGTATTGGAATACTTCCGAAGAGCTTGATAAATATAACGGCGGCAGGATACCCGGAATGATGTTTTTCCACATTCCGATTCCGGAATTTATCACTCTTTACAGAAACACCGCCCAGACACATTATGAGGGTCTGATGCGCGAATCCTGCGGCAACGGTCCGATTGATTCAGGGCTTTTCAACTGTCTTGTTGAAAGAGGCGAGGTTAAGACCGTAGTATGCGGCCACGACCACATCAATGATTTTGAGGGCGAATATTGCAATATACGCCTTGCCATG
The DNA here is from genome assembly GCA_024692685.1 of Clostridia bacterium. Taxonomy (GTDB): domain Bacteria; phylum Bacillota; class Clostridia; order Oscillospirales; family Acutalibacteraceae; genus CAG-177. The sequence goes on along the minus strand of JAILMJ010000053.1, from coordinate 54,604 downwards.
GACGGCGGTATTTCGTATGACGGCTATTGCGATGACGATATCAGGGGCGGAAGAATCATAGATGTTTCAGAGACTTCTCCCTTTGATGTTTTTACCTATATGGTAAGAGCAAGCGAATATGTTCCGGATTACCCGGGAACCGAAAAAAGAATATTTGACAAGTAAACAATATCTCGCAGATTTTTATAAAAAACGGAGGAACAGTTATGAAATTAACCATGTCGCAGGCACTCATAAGATTCCTTGACAACCAATATGTCAGTTTTGACGGTGAAGAGACCAAATTTGTTGACGGTATTTTCGGCATTTTCGGTCACGGCTGTGTTGTAGGTATCGGGCAGGCTCTCGAACAGGGCGGTCATAATCTCAAGTTTTATCAGGGACACAACGAGCAGGGTATGGCTCACGCCGCTATGGCGTTTGCCAAACAGAATCTCCGCCGCAGGATTATTGCCTGCACTTCGTCCATAGGCCCCGGTGCTCTCAATATGGTAACTGCCGCCGGTACCGCAACCGCCAACAGAATTCCTCTGTTGCTCCTGCCGGGCGACACCTTCGCCTGCCGTCAGCCGGATCCAGTGCTTCAGCAGGTCGAGCAGCCCGTAAGCTACAGCATCACCGCAAACGATTCATACAAAGCGGTTTGCAAATACTGGGACAGAGTTGTTCGTCCCGAACAGCTGATGACCGCCTGCCTTAATGCTATGAGAGTTCTTACCGACCCCGCGGAAACAGGCGCTGTCTGCCTTGCAATGCCTCAGGATGTTGAGGGCGAGGCCTTTGATTATCCCGATTATTTCCTCAGAAAGAGAGTCTGGTATATTGACAGACGCTCTCCCTCGTGCAGAGAAGTAAACCTTGCCGCGGAGCTTATTGCTCAGTCAAAGAAGCCTCTTCTTATAGTCGGCGGCGGTGTAACATATTCACAGGCGTGGGAAACCGCTCAGGCGTTTGCGGAAAAGTATAATATTCCCATTACCGAAACCCAGGCGGGCAAAGGCAACATTTCATGGAAACATCCTCTCAATATGGGCGGAATAGGCGTGACGGGCGGCGGAGCCGCGAACAGGCTTGCAAAGCAGGCTGATCTTGTTATTTCGGTAGGTTCAAGGCTTACCGATTTTACCACCTGCTCGAAGTGGGGCTTCCAGAACCCGGATGTGAAATTGCTTTCAATAAATGTCAGTTCCTTTGACGCTTTCAAGATGGATTCCTTCTCGGTTGTTGCCGACGCAAAGGCCGCGCTTACGGAAATAGATAAGGCCCTTGACGGCAAATCATATTCCGCTTGCTGGGGCGATGAAGTGAAAAATGCCGGGGATGAATTTACCGCCGAGGTTGACAGATGTTACAGTATCGACCTTGAGAACGGACTTTCCCAGACCCGCGCGCTTGGCGAGATAAACAAGTTCATCGCCGAGGACGCGATTGCTGTCGGTTCCGCCGGTTCACTTCCCGGCTGTATGCAGAGACTCTGGAGAAGCTCCAAACCGCGCACTTATCATATGGAATACGGTTTCAGTTGTATGGGCTATGAAATCTGCGGAGCTCTCGGTGTGAAATTCGCCTGCCCGGACAAAGAAGTATATACTATGTGCGGCGACGGCAGTTTCCTTATGCTTCACAGTGAGCTTTATACTGCGGTTATGGAAAACGCAAAGATAAATGTTATGCTTTTCGATAACAGCGGCTGGGGTTGTATTGAGAATCTTCAGAATAACCAGGGTACCGATACCTTCGGCACGAGATTCCTCGCAAGGAACGCCGAAACCGGTATGCTTGACGGTCCCATTGTTCCGATTGACTTTGCCGCTATAGCCGAGGGTTACGGCTGCAAGGCATACAGAGTTACAAATGTTGAAGAACTTAAAGCGGCCCTGGAGGATTCGGTTAAGCAGACCGTTCCCTGCCTTTTCGACATCAAGGTTGCCCATAAGAGTATGAGCGACGGTTATGATTCCTGGTGGCGTGTAGGCGTTGCCGAGGTATCGGAGAGCGCAACGGTTCAGGCGGCTTATGAAGATATGCAGGCCAATATCAAAAAGGCCAGATTATATTAATCAGGAGGAAAAACTAATGCTCAACAAAGAAAAAGTATCCCTTGCTATCGCTCCCATCGCGTGGACAAACGATGATTTGCCGGATCTCGGAGCGGAGAACACCTTTGAGCAGTGTATAAGTGAAATGGCGCTCAGCGGTTTTAAAGGCAGTGAAATAGGCAACAAGTATCCCAAGGACGCTTCCGTTCTCAAGCATAAACTTGAGGTGCGCGGCCTTAGAATATGCAACGCCTGGTTTTCTTCACTTCTTCTTTCGGAAGGTTATGACGCAACAATAGCGGCATTTATCAAGCACAGGGATTTCCTCTATGATCTCGGGGCAAGAGTTATCGGCGCATCCGAGCAGGGCAATTCTATTCAGGGAACATCCAAAAGTATTTTCGGGGATAAACCCGTCTATACTGATGAGCAGTGGGAACTCATAAGAAAAGGCTTTAACGAAATGGGAAGGCTTGCCAAAGAGAAGGGCATGTGTTTTACCGTTCATCATCATATGGGCACAGGAGTTCAGACTGAGGAAGAGATAGACAAACTTATGGAGATTACAGATCCCGACCTTGTTTACCTTCTCTTTGATACCGGTCATCTTGCTTTCAGCGGTGAGGACACAATAGGTGTGCTTAAAAAGTATGTCCGCAGAGTCAGGCACGTCCATCTCAAGAGCATAAGGCAAAATGTTATTGACGAAGGCAAAGCGAAAGGCTGGAGTTTCCTTGACTGCGTAAGAGCCGGAGCGTTTACCGTTCCCGGTGACGGAGACTTTGATTTTACTCCCGTTTTCGATATCCTTGCAGATGCGGATTACGAGGGCTGGGTAGTTGTTGAGGCGGAGCAGGATCCCGCAATAGCCAATCCCTATGAATACGCCTGCCTTGCAAGGAAATATATAAGAGAAAAAACAGGACTTTAATGTCTTAAGAACCGTTGTTTTGACCCGCTGTTATTCATCGGAGCAGAGCGGGAGGAAGTTTATAATTGCCGTCGCAATCGGGGCGGCAATTTTTTCTAAGGAGGATAAGTATGGCAAGATTTTCAATTGGTGTTATCATTGACAGTTTCAGGACCGACACGGTCAGCGCTGTGAAAAAAGCCGCCGCTGTCGGCGCACAGGGTATCCAGGTATATGCAACCCGAGGAGAGATGGCACCCGAAAATATGACAAAAGCCAAAATTGCGGATTTCAGGTCCCTTGTTGCCGATAACGGTCTGGTTGTTTCGGCTCTTTGCGGCGACCTCGGATGCGGTTTTGCCGACAGGGAGAAAAATCCCGAAAGAATAGAAAAGTCAAAAAGAATTCTCGACCTTGCCAAGGAGATAGGCACGGATATAGTCACAACCCATATCGGTGTTGTCCCGGCGGATCCGTCAGTTGACAGATATAAGATTATGCAGGACGCGTGCTTTGAACTTGCCGCATACGCCGACAGTATCGACGCTCATTTTGCAATAGAAACCGGACCTGAGACTTCGGAGATTCTCAAGAAGTTTCTTGACAGCCTGAATTCAACCGGCGTCGCGGTCAATCTTGACCCGGCAAACCTTGTTATGGTTACCGGTGACAATCCCGTTACTGCCGTTCACAATCTTAAAGATTATATCGTTCACACCCATGCCAAGGACGGAAAGCAGCTGTTTTATAAAGACCCGGAATTCGTTTACGGAGTGCGTGAGGACCCCATAGTTACCGGCCCGAGTTTTGAGGAGGTTCCTCTCGGCGAAGGCAGCGTACCCTGGGAGGGCTATCTCAATGCCCTTGAAGAGATAGGATATAAGGGCTTCCTGACTATTGAGCGTGAAGTCGGAGACGACCCGGAGAAAGATATCAGAACCGCCGTCAAATTCCTGAGTGAGAGAATCTGAGAGGTGCCGATATGAAAATAGGTGTCAGCAGTTACAGTTTTCAGCAACTTATTTCAGACGGCAAAGAAACCCAACTGAGCGTTATTAAAACTGCTTCGGATATGGGCTTTGACGGTATTGAGTTTACAGACCTTGACGTTCCCGAAGGAATGACGGAAAAAGAATATGCCGGCATTATAAAGCAGGAATGCGACAAATACTCCCTGCCCGTTATCAGTTACACCATCGGCGCAAATCTTCTGTTGCCCGGCGAGGTTGAGAGAGTTTGTAAAAAGCTTGATGTTGCCGCCATCCTCGGCGCACCTACTCTCAGGCATGATGCCGCCTGGGGAGTCCTGCCGGAGGAAAGCAGAAGTTTTTCGGGTTTTGACACGGTGCTTCCCGCTTTGATTAAAGGCTGCAAAGAGATAACCGCTTATGCAAAAACCCTCGGTATCACAACGATGGTTGAAAACCACGGTACCTTCTGCCAGGAAAGCGACAGAGTTGAAAGGCTCATTACCGGAGTGAACGATCCGAATTTCGGTGTCCTTCTCGATATAGGCAATTTCAACTGTGCCGATGAAAACAGCGCGGCTGCAACCGGCAGACTTCTGCCGTATATAAAGCACGTTCACGCAAAAGATTTCCACATAAAGAGCGGAAATTCCTTTGATCCCGGCGAGGGATTCTTCCGTTCAAGAGGCGGAAATTATCTCCGGGGCGCAATAATAGGTCAGGGCGATGTGCCTGTTTATCAGTGCATCCGCAACATAATGAGCAGCGGCTATGATAAGTTTGTGAGTATAGAGTTTGAGGGAATGGAAAACTGTCTGAAAGGCATAAAGATCGGCTTTGACAATCTGAAGCGTATGATTGGCTGAAAAGTGAATACAAATTGTAAAGAAATTGCAAAAGTCCCCGCTTCGGCGGGGATTTTTCTCTTAAATTGCAATGTTTTAAAAAAATACTTGCAATTCTGAAATGAATAGAGTAATATATTACGCGAGCGCCGGAAGGATATGAGTGTGCATATAAGTTAAGCGATTATTACTGTGTGGTTGGTGTATATTTCGCTTTTCAGGCACGGCGTTTCGCTATATTTCAGAATGGAAGTGTACTTATGAACTACGTAAAAAAGGTTATCGAAGAAACCGCAAAAAAGAATGCCAATGAGCCTGAGTTTGTCCAGACCGTTGAAGAGGTCCTGACCTCCCTTGAGCCTGTTGTCGCCCAGCATCCCGAGTTTGAAGCCGCAGGCCTCCTTGAGAGAATGGTTGAGCCGGAGAGACAGATTTCCTTCAGAGTTACCTGGGTTGACGACAACGGCAAGGTAAATGTAAACAGAGGATACAGAGTTCAGTTTAACGGCGCCATCGGCCCCTACAAAGGCGGTCTCAGATTTCATCCCACCGTTTATATCGGAATTATGAAGTTCCTTGCTTTTGAGCAGACCTTCAAAAACAGCCTTACCGGCCTTCCCATCGGCGGCGGCAAAGGCGGCTCAGATTTCGATCCCAGAGGCAAGAGTGACGGAGAAATCATGCGTTTCTGCCAGGCGTTTATGACTGAGCTTTACAGACATATAGGCCCCGATACCGATGTTCCTGCCGGTGATATAGGCGTTGGAGCAAAAGAGATAGGCTATCTCTACGGCCAGTATAAGAGAATCAAGGGCGTTTTCGAGAACGGTGTTCTCACCGGAAAAGGGCTTTCCTACGGCGGTTCGCTTATCAGACCCGAAGCAACCGGTTACGGCGCAACATACTATGCTTGCGAAGTTTTCAAACACTTCGGTGAGAGCATAAAAGGCAAGACCTTTGCAATTTCGGGCTTCGGCAATGTTGCCTGGGGCGCATGCAAGAAGATAGCGGAGCTCGGCGGTAAAGCGGTTACTATTTCCGGCCCTGACGGTTATGTTTATGATCCCGACGGTATAGTTACAGACGAAAAGATAGATTATCTCCTTGAAATGCGTGCCAGCGGTCGCGACAAAGCTCAGGATTATGCCGATAAATTCGGTGCTCAGTTCTTCCCCGGCGAAAAGCCCTGGGGTGTTAAGGTTGACGTGGCAATGCCCTGCGCCACACAGAACGAAATCAATATGAAGGAAGCCGAAAAGATAGTTGCAAACGGCGTTCCCTATTACATCGAAGTTGCAAATATGCCCACGACCAACGATGCTCTGACCTATCTGAAGGCAAACTGCAAAGCGGTTGCTCCCTCCAAGGCAGTTAATGCCGGCGGTGTTGCCACATCTGCGCTTGAAATGAGCCAGAACTCAATGAGATACGGCTGGACAGCAGAAGAGGTTGACAAGAAACTTCATCAGATTATGGTTAACATCCATGACGAATCCGCTGCAGCGGCGGAGAAATACGGCTTCGGTTATGATCTTGTTGCCGGCGCAAATATTGCGGGCTTTATCAAGGTTGCCGATGCAATGATGTCTCAGGGTCTCATCTGAGTAGAATCATTTATATATAACTCAGGCAGACGATTTCCGTCTGCCTGTTTTTTATGTTTACACGTGAGCATTTTAATTGTATAATATATAGTATAATTTGTTTAATTAGGAGAATCTGTATGAAACTTACTGTGATAGGCGGCGGCGGAGTACGCTCGATGTTCCTTGCAAAGAGTATTGCCCGCAAAGCGGAGCAACTCGGAATAGATGAACTGGTCTTCATGGATAACGATGAAAAGAAGCTGAATATATACGGCAAAATGGCAGGAGTGGTTGTCGGAAAACTGAACGAAAACATAAAATTCACTCTGACAACAGATGCAAAGGATGCCGTGTCAGATGCCGATTATGTTATTACCACCATCCGCGTCGGCGGAGATGATATGCGTGTGAAAGACGAGCGTATAGCGCTTGATATGGGAGTATTGGGGCAGGAAACCACCGGCGCGGCAGGCCTTTCGTTCGCAATGAGAAGCGTCGGCGCCCTGGCGGAATACTGTGAACTTATAAAGAAATTCGCGAAGCCCGGCTGCAAGGTGTTCAATTTCACCAATCCGGCGGGAGTCGTTTCTCAGACGCTCAGGGATATGGGATATGATTTTACTTACGGAATCTGTGACGCTCCGAGCGGAATGCTGCGCACGTTTGAGAAACTGTACGGAGCCGAACCCGGAAGCGCGGAAGGCGAGCTTTACGGTCTCAATCATCTCTCCTATTTCAAATCGGTTATTATAAACGGCAGGGATGTTCTGCGTGAAATTATTGAAAATGACAGAGCATATGAGGAGACCGATCTGCGGTATTTTGAAAAATCCCTGCTCAGGGAGCGCAATGCGATTCTCAACGAATACCTCTACTATTTTTATTACAGAGAGAAAGCGGTGGCAAATATTCTGAATGCTCCCATGACAAGGGGAGAGCAGATTGCGATGATAAATGAGAAGATGACGGCAGAGCTTGAAAACATAGATGTTGAGAAGGATTTCGACAAGGCGCTCGCAATCTTTGAATATTGGTACGGTGAACGTGAAAACAATTATATGGCCGCCGAATCAGGCGTTAAGCGCAAAGCAAAATGGCACTTTGATATTTATGAAGAAGACGACGGCGGATATGCCGGAGTCGCTCTTAAATTTATGGAAATTGCGCAGAGCGGAAAAACCGGCTCAATGATACTGTGCGTGCCAAATAACGGCGCACTGAGCGGTCTTAAGGAAAGCGATGTCGTCGAGATTACCTGCGATATAATAAACGGAAATGCCGTTCCTCACAGATTCGGTGAAGTGGATGAGCAGAATCTTGAACTGATCCGCAGAGTGAAAATGTATGAGCGACTTTCGAGCGAAGCCATCCGCACCTTATCAAGGACCCGCGCAATTGAGGCTCTCACCATGCATCCGCTCGTAGCGAGCTACAGCCTCGCATCCGCTCTGACGGATAAGTATATTGAGCACAACAAAGAATACACGGGGGATTGGGTATGAGCTTTATTGCGGGTGTTGCAGCGGCAAATGTTGATTTGCTCTATCAGAATATGCCGGGAATTCCCGGACCCGGAGAAGAAATATATACGGATGAGTTTTCACTTCAGCTCGGGGGCGGTCTTGCGGCAACGCTCATAAACCTGGGCAGGCTCGGTGTTCCGTCAAGGATAGCCACGGAGCTCGGCGGGGATATGTTTTCCTCTTTTGCCCGGGATGAATTTAAAAAGAACGGCGTATCTCCCCTTAACCTCTACCGCGGGAATAAAATACCCGTGAACATCACAAGCGCTGTCATCCTTGAAAATGACAGAAGTTTCATTTCCTACGGTAAGGGCGGTCTTGAAGCTGATGAAAGGGCAAAAGAAGAATTTTATGAAATGGCAACGGGGGCAAAGATTTGCCTTATGACACCGGGCGGTTTTACAGATGTTTACCGCAGACTCAGAGATGAGGGTACAATCCTCGTGCTCGATATGGGTTGGGACGATGAACTGTCGTTTGAAAAATACGCCGATGTTCTCTCACTTGCCGATTATTATACTCCGAACAAAAAAGAAGCACTTAAAATCACGGGCTGCTCCGATGTTGAATCGGCGGCTGCTCAGCTGAAAAAGCACTTCGGTAATGTGGTACTGAAACTTGACAAAGACGGCTGCCTCGGAATTGAAGACGGCGGAGAGCCGTTCATTTGCAAGAGCATAGATTCTTTTAAGCATAAGGACAGCACCGGCGCAGGCGATGCTTTTCTTGCCGGCTTTTGCTACGGACTTTTCTATGATTATCCTCTGAAGGATTGCATTGAATTCGGCAACATAACAGGCGGAAAGGCCGTCACACAGACCGGAGCCCTCTCGGCGTATGTAACCGAGTCCGAATTGCTTGAAATAAAGAAAACATTATAAAGGCGGCCCCGCGCGGGTGTCCGTAAATCGGTATTGGTTTTCGCGAAAAAGAAAAGCCGGATAACACCGTCAGATTTGCTTGCCATACATAAAGTATGTCTTCACAAATCTCCTTGTTATCCGGATTATTATTTCTCGGGAAAAATGCTTTGCACATCAAAGAGATGAATTTGCGTATTTATTATCAAAGATGATTTGAGCGGACTATTTTCAGGGTAGTTGTCTTTTCAAACTCGGTGTCGCGGATTTTTGTCCTTGTAATACGTTTGAAGGAAGGCAGAGTTTCATTGACCGCATTGACCCTTGCCTTGAGTTGATCTCTTGCGTCGGGGTATTCATCTTCGTTAAGGAAAAATTCGGCGGTAATCTGGTCATTTTCCTGATAAACGAGAACTTCGGAAACAAACTCGATGCTTCTGAGTTTATCCTCAAGTTCCTCGGGGGAGATGTTCTTTCCGTTTGAGAGAACGATAAGGTTCTTCTTTCTGCCCCTGAAGAAAAGGAAGCCGTCCTCATCTATCCAGCCGTAGTCGCCGGTGCGGAACCATTCGCCGTCAAAAACTTCGGCTGTTGCTTCGGGATCACGGAAGTATCCCTTCATAACATTGTCGCCTTTTACCATTATTTCGCCGACTCCGTCTTCATCGGGATCGGCAATTTTTATTACGTTACAGGGAAGCGGTTTGCCGACTGAGCCGAGCTTGAAATCAAAGAGAGAATTGCAGGTAACGGCGGGTGAGCACTCCGTCAGACCGTAGCCCGAGAGAAGCTGAATACCGAAGTCATACATTCCCGTTTCATATCTTGAGTCGATGTATGCGCCGCCGCAGAAGATAAACTCGAGTTCTCCGCCGAGATTGTCAATTATGGTCTTGAATATCTTACGGCGTCTGTCAATTCCGAGTTTCATCAGGGTCTTACTGATTCTAAGGCCGGCTTTGAGTTTCTTTTCCTGGCCGGTTTTCCGCGCAGTTCTCCAGATCTGGTCATAGATGCTCTCCGCAACGAGCGGAACAGCGGCAAAGTTTTGCGGATGGTATTTTTTCATATCGTTTGCAAGGCTCTTGGGCGCGATGGAGTCGCAGATATAGCCCCACTCCGACAGAATATAGCATACGAAAAGAGCGCTTACCCAGCAGAAGGTGTGATTAAGCGGCAGGAATCCCATGGCGTGGGAGCCGGAGTTCGTGCAGCTTGAGGCAATAATGTTTGAGGTGATGTTGTGCTGGGTGAGCATTACGCCCTTGCTTTTTCCGGTTGTACCGGAGGTGTAAACGATGGCGGCAAGGTCATCGGGTTTAACAACGGCGTCGACAAATCTTGTGTCGCCGTTTTTATATGCCTCGCGGCCCGCTTTTTTATATTCGGGGAAATCGGGGATATAGAAATATTCCTTTACGGGGTTTTCCGGATTATTTTTAAGCGCGTCGATAAAATGGGAGGTTTTCTCGGTATAAACTATACCGTCACATCCGCATCTTACTATCTGGTCAACGATATCGTCATCATCAAGCTTGATATCCATAGGTACGGTAATGTTATCACCGACAAGGGTTGCATAATACGCGATTATCCATTCATAGGAATTTTCGGCAATGATGCAGATTTTCTTCTGACCGTCCATTCCGTGCATATAATACCAGGTTCCCAGAGCGACTATTTCATCCCAGGTCTGGTTAAATGAACGTTCTTCTTCCTGTTTTTTGTCGTTGAGAAATACATAATGGCGCTTGTCTCCGCCCTTCTTGGTGCCGTATTCGATTATTTCTCTGAGAGTTTTTATGTCTTTGATTTCCTCGATGAGGGCGGGATCGGCTTTTCCTTTTTGACTTTGTTTTCTACTCATTTTCAAAGCGCTTCTTTCCTGATTTTATACGAGCTGGTCGCAGATTTCTTTGATGGTTATATCGGGATTCTTGCAGCCGATATTGAGAGCCTTTACGGTGTTATTGCTGAGGCTGTCAATATTATCCTGGCTGATCTGGTTCGTTCTGTATAGATAAGCCAGTCTGAGAGTGTTGTTTTTGTAATCTCTGAATGAATATGTGTAGAGAGGCATAACATATCTGCCCATGCAATATCCGGTGAACTCGTAATCCCAGCCGTTCATTGAATCGGCGTTAAGCGGGAACCAGGAATACATCATTGTTGATGCGCCGTCGGCCATGCCGTAATTGAAGAGTTCGCCTTCAAGATCTCTCCACTTGACAAAAGGATAATCCTGATGCCTGAATATTTCGTGCTGCATTTCCTCAATTTTACCAATCGCCTGAGCGAAGGTCAGATTGGAATCGAGCACGATTCTCCAGGGAAGGGTGTTGGTGGCAGTGCCGCCGCAGCGCTTGTCGGCCAGAGTTTTTCTGCGGGTGCAGAGAGTAATAAAGTAGGTGTCAATAATACCGTCGTTAACGCTTTTGTTAAGCTGTGCAAGATAAAGACGCATTCCGAGCTGAACAAGGCATTCGGGAGAGCAGCCGGTTTTGTCGATATAGTCCAGTATTGCGGCGCTGTCTTCCTTTGAAACAGGATTCTTTGAAAGAACCGCTTTATCATGTATCGGGTCAAAGCTGGCAAGCACACGCTTGCCGGGATTCTTTTCTCTCGCTTTCAGAAGGCGTGCAGGACCGTGAACCGCGTTAAATATCGGAGGACCGTCCTTCTTGAAAAACTCGGTGTAGAATTCCTTGTCTCTTTCAACTTTTCCGGAGTTATTGATATAATCAAACTCTCTTTTAATCATATCCTCATATTTGCTCAGCGGCTTGGGAAGGTCGGCGCCCTGCTCAAGGCTGTCATATACGGCAAACAGATCGGAAAAGAAGATGAAGACGGCGGCGGCATCCATTACAAGGTGGCAAACATTAATATAGATTCCCTGTCTGCCGTCATATGAATTGAAGAAAATAAAACGGTAGATTTCGTCTTTAAGAAAACGGATTGTTTTCTGAGCGTCGGCTGTGAGACAGCTCTCCTGTTCTTCCGCAGTTTTGAATGTTTCAACGGGAATATCGTCAAGCGTGTATTCATCAATGAAATACTGTTTGATTTTTCCGCCCTGTTTTTTGAAACGGAGTCTCATACAATCATTGCGCTGAATCTCAATATTCAGGGCCTTTTTCATAAGATCGAAATCAACTTTTTTCCTGAAGATAACCGAAGCCGGTATCTGGATAACCTGCTTGTGGAAAAAGCTGTACTTGAGCATGAAATAAATCATATCCTGCGGAGGCGTTAAATCGATAAGCTCTTTTTTACTCATATTATAGTCTCCTTGCGCTTTATTTTTCCGCTTTCGGTTTTTTCTAGCGGTTCTTTTCTGATAACTGTTTTTGAAATCAAATGAGAGGCCTTTGAGGTGGAATTGAGATGTCTGACAATGGTTGTAATTGAATCCGTCGGGTCATCAATTCCGTTTTCTTCGCAATAATCGTAATTGGGATAAACCTCGGCAACTATCTGGTCGTTTTCACCGTAAACGAGTACTTCGGAAACGATTTCATATTCGTTGAATTTCTTTTCTATCGCTTCGGGGGAAACATTTTCTCCGCCCGAGAGGATGATGAGGTTTTTAAGCCTGCCCGTAACATAGAGTTCGTTATCCTCCGTGAGGTAACCTATGTCACCCGTTCTCAGCCAGCCGTCATCGGTAAACATTTTTGCTGTTTCCTCCGGCATTTTATAGTAGCCGAGCATAACCGAGGGAGTCTTTATCTGGATTTCTCCACCGACGATTCTCACTTCGCAGATGTCAATAACTCTGCCCACGGATTCAAAGGAGCATCTTTCATCGGGAACAGTGACTCTGCAGCCCGCTTCCGTCATACCGTAGCCCTGCTTAAGGAAAATGCCGAACTGAGTATATTCGCTTGCAAGTTCAGGCGAAAGATATGCGCCGCCCGAAAACAACCATTCGATATTTTTGCCGTAAACGGATTCGGCAGCCTGCCTGGGTGTGAGTGAGGGATTCTTGCTCATTGTCGCCCTTATCATTTTGAGAAGGGTCTGAGCTACCATGGGAACTATTCTCATAACGCTGGGTTGGAAAATCTTGAGATTCTGAGCCAGGTCACGCATATTTCCGTTGATTGCAAGAGGGAGACCGTCTCTTAAATTTCTGACATAATCACCGGAGAAACAGAAGACGTGATACATCGGCAGAACCGACAGCGTTGAAGCTTCATCGGAAACGTATTCGACAAGATCAGTATACATAACATTTGCCGCGAAGCTTTTTGTTGAGTGAACAACCGCCTTTTTTACGCCGGTTGTACCGGAAGTGTAAATCATAATTGCGGGTTCATTTTCATCAACTTTGAAATCGGAGAGAGACGCATATTCCGAATCCGATGAAAAATCCCTGTATATTTTTTCGGCACATTCCGATGAGGAAATACAGAGAGGCGGAGCAACAGTTTTAACCTCTGCCGCTATGCCTTCGATTCTGTCGGAAAGCGCACCGTCATGAACAATAAAATTCACATCCGCTCTGGCAAAGAGAGATTTCGCTTCTTTTTCCGAAATTTCAGGTGCAAAGGGGATGAGAACATTTCCGCTGATAAGTATGCCGGTTGCAAGAATGATGTATTCATAACTTGTTTTGCCGACAAGAGCGATATGAAGTTTTTCTTTTGAAAGGTTTCTGAGATACCGGCAAATTGCAAGGCTGTCTTCCCTGACTTGGATAAAGCTTTTTTCAACAACTTTGCCGTTCTCTACATACTTGATAAATGCTTTGTTTCCGAATTTTTCCGCCGAGTTGTCAAGCATGTCTCTGATGGTTGGGATATAGGTCAATTCTCTCATATTTTTCCTCCGTTTATATACTACGGCGGAAATTATATCATGATATTTTTATATTTCTCAATCAACAAAATAGGTGGTTTGTCTGTTTTTTTACAATAAGGACCGGACACTTTTGAAGGTTTGTCTATCTGCATCTTAGGCACAGCTGTATCGGCGTACGAATAAAAAGGAAAAAGCACCTGCAGACTGCAGGTGCTTTTTGTGGCGTGCCGCAGAAGATTCGAACTCCCGGCCTTCTGATCCGTAGTCAGACGCTCTATCCAGCTGAGCTAGCGGCACATGCCTTCGGGTATCCCCGATTGCTTGACTATATTAACACAATGAATATTAAAAATCAACTGTTTTTTTATTTTTTTCGATGACAGTGCGGCAGAGCGTAATTCCGCTTGGATTCTTGACTTTAAATGATATCTATCATATAATTAAAAAATAATCGGAGATTATTGCTTTAAGGAGGATTTCTTGTGAAAAGAACAGTTGTATTTTTGATTTGCTTCATTGTGCTTGCCGTTTCCGTAATAATTCCCGGTTCGGCGCAGAGCAGTGAACTTAAATTCAAAGATGACGGCAAATTCAGGATAATGGTATTCAGCGACACCCAGGACGATCAGTCGCCTGCACCCGATATGCTTAATTTTGTCAGAAAATCCATAGAAGAAACTTCCCCCGATCTTATCATCTTTACAGGCGATTTGGTTGAGGATTCCCGTTTGGGTGACAAACTGACCGATAATGATCCGCTTAAAGAGGGCGTAGTCGTTAAGAAAAACGGCGAGATTGATCACGATGCTACAAAGGAAAACGTCATCAGGGCCGTTGAACCGATATTTGAAATTCTTGAGGACAGCGGAATACCCTACGCCCTTGTACAGGGTAATAACGACTATAAGGTTGCGATGACAAACGAGGAGTGGCTTGAGTTTTACTCGGCCTATCCCAACTGTCTTATTCGGGATGACAGCCCCGATGAGGACGGAAGGATTGACTACAACCTCGAAATAAAAGGCAAAAACGGCAATATCGCTTTCAATATCTGGATGCTTGACACCGGTAAATACGGCATTAACGATGACCAGATAGATTGGTACAGGGCAGCATCATCGCAGATGACGGAGAAAAACGGCGGAGTTCCCGTGCCCGCGATTCTGTTTCAGCACATCTATACTTCCGATATCGGCAACCTCTTTGAAAAATGCAGTATGTTTGATGACGGAGCCGGCTGTGTGAACGGCAAGTATTACAGGCTGAACAGGGAAATTGCCCACGGATATAATTTCTTTACCTATGAGCCGGGCACCGTAAGCGAGGAATTCAAGGCGTGGAAAGAGCAGGGAGACATAATCGGAGCTTTCTTCGGTCACCAGCATGTTGAGGGTTTTTCGGGAGTTTATGACGGAATTGAACTCGGCTTTACTTACGGCTGCGAATTCGCTAAGCCGGGCCCTTACGGTATAAGAGTGATAGACCTCGACGAGAATGATATTACAAATTACGGAAACGAGCTATACAGATACAAGGGTTCCGTAAAGATGGGTAACGACAGATTTGAGAAGCAGGTTGATGAGAAAGAATATCCCGTTTACAATAACATCATTGAGAAGGCCTTCGCCGGATCGAGGAACTTCATTCTCAGCATTGTAAGTTTTGTTATTTCGATTTTCGCCTGACTTTACGCATAAAAAAGTCGTGAGGCCTTTCCCGCAATCCGGAAAGACCTCATTCAAAAACGACTTTTTATTTTAAGAAAGGATGGCGCGGTGAGCATCCGCACTTAATGCTCCCGCATACTTACAATTCACTTTACCTAAAGTATATCCGATTTCCATTTGAAAAACTACCTTTTTCAGTTACAATAATCCTACAAAACAATTACAAAAAACGGCCAAAAAGTTACAATTTGTAACCTTTTTGATTTCATACGGCTGCAAAATATGCTAATTTAAGAAAAACAGGCAAAAAACAGAATCGGAGGATGAATGTATGCCTATTACTTATGACAGTGACAACAGAATTTTTAAACTTGACACCGCCAATTCGAGTTATGTTTTTGAAATCTTTGAGCAGAACTATCTTGTTCATCTGTACTACGGAGGAAAAATTCCCGACGCAAACCTGAAAGAGCACAAATACAAGGGCGGATTTGCCTCGTTTTCTCCGGTAAACATAAATATAGACGACGACTGGTTTTCGCCAGATGTTTCAATGTTTGAGTTTCCCTGTGAGGGATCGGGAGATTTCAGGGAGTCCGCCTTCGCAATCCGGAATCCCGACGGCAACAACACAACCGATATGCGTTATGTTTCCCACGAGATTTACAACGGCAAGCCGAAACTCGAAGGGCTTCCTTCTCTGTTTGTCAATGATGAATCAGAGGCGCAGACTCTTGAAATCCTCACCCGTGACAATGTGACGGGAATTCAGGCTGTCCTTTACTACACCGTCTTTGAGGAGCTCGGCGCAATGACGCGCTCAGTTAGAATAATAAATCCCACGAGTAAGCCGTTTGAAATAGAACGGCTTCTGAGCTGCTGCGTGGATTTCAATACACACGATTTTGATATGATAACCCTTTACGGCAAATGGTTCAAGGAGAGAAGCGTTGACAGAATGCATCTCTCACATCTCACCCAGGGTATTTCCTCAAAAAGAGGCTCGTCAAGCCATCACCACAATCCCTTCGGCGTTATCTGTGACAGGGACGCAACGGAAGACACGGGCAACGTTTACGGATTCAACTTCGTTTACAGCGGCAACTTCACATTTAAGGCTCAGGTTGACGGCTTTGCCGGAACGAGGGTGCTTATGGGTCTCAATCCCGATGCCTTCGGCTGGATTCTTGAAGCGGGTGAAGATTTTGTTGCCCCCGAAGTAGTAATGGTTTACAGCGACAAGGGCCTTGGCGAAATGAGCCGCACCTTCCACAAGCTTTACCGTAAGCACCTCATCAGAGGTAAATGGGCAAATATCAAACGTCCCCTGCTTATCAATAACTGGGAAGCCACCGGCATGGATTTCACCGGTGACAAGCTCGTTACTTTTGCCGAAAGAGCAAAGGAACTCGGAATAGATATGCTTGTTATGGATGACGGCTGGTTCGGCAGGAGAGACGATGACACATCTTCTTTGGGCGACTGGCAGGTCAATGAAGAAAAACTCGGCGGTTCGCTCAGTTCGTTTATTGACAGAATAAACGAGCTCGGTATTAAATTCGGCATATGGTTTGAGCCCGAAATGATTTCGAGGGACAGTGAGCTTTACCGCGCCCATCCCGATTGGTGTATTCATGTGCCGAACAGGGAGAAGTCAATAGCAAGGCATCAGTACGTGCTTGATTACAGCCGCAAAGAGGTTCGCGATTATATCTATTCCCTTATGTATGACGTGCTTTCACGCAATAAGATAGATTATGTAAAATGGGATTTCAACAGAAATCTCAGTGAGGTCGGCTCGGCAGGCTTCCCGCCGGAAAAGCAGAAGGAAATCTTCCACAGATTCACCCTCGGTACCTATGAGATTCTTGACAGACTGACAACGGACTTCCCGGATATTCTTCTTGAGGGCTGCTCGGGAGGCGGCGGAAGATACGACCCCGGTATGCTTTATTATGCTCCTCAGATCTGGTGCAGCGACAATACCGATCCCATTGAAAGGCTGACCATCCAGTTCGGTACGTCGATGTGCTACCCGGCTTCAACCATGGGCGCCCACGTTTCGGCAAGCAACAGAGCGGGTTATGAAACCAAGGGCAATATTGCTCTCTGGGGTACCTTCGGTTATGAGCTCGATCCCAATAAGTTCTCGGATGAGGAGAGAGAGATTGTCAGGGATCAGGTTGGTGAATATCACAAATACTATGATATAATTCACTCGGGCGATCTCTACAGATTGATTACTCCGTTTGAAAATCCCTGGAGAGCGGCGTGGATGTTTGTTTCCGAGGATAAGAACGAAGCCCTTGTGACAAGCGTCACGATGAGAAGACCGGAAGACAGGTCGTATTTCCTCAGACTGAAAGGACTTGACGAGGAAAAGTACTATGTCGACGATGAGAGCGGAGAGGTTTATTCCGGCGCTCTTCTTATGAAGGCGGGCCTGAGTTTCAGCCGTTACGGCATGAATGACGGAGACTCCTTCAAAGTATATCTGAGAGCACTTTAATTTTCGTATACACACATTAAGTCGGATAGGAAGTAATCAAATGGTTTCTGTACAGACAGTTATCGGATTGCTGATACCTTTTGCAGGCACTTCTCTCGGTTCTGCGTGTGTTTTCTTTATGAAAAAGGAACTCGGCAAATCGGTTCAGAAGGCACTGAACGGTTTCGCCGGCGGGGTTATGGTAGCTGCGTCGGTGTGGAGCCTGCTCATTCCCTCTATGGAAAAAAGCACCCATATGGGCAAGCTCTCATTCATTCCCGCTGTGGCGGGTTTCTGGTTCGGAACGCTGTTCCTGCTCCTGCTCGACAGGATAATTCCCCATATGCATCTGTACAGCACACAGGTTGAAGGCCCGAAGACCAAACTTGTCAAGACAACAATGATGGTGCTTGCCGTTACTCTGCATAACATTCCGGAAGGAATGGCAGTCGGTGTGGTCTATGCCGGTATGCTTTCCGATAAAATGGACATAACCGCAGGAAGCGCACTCGCTCTGGCCATAGGTATAGCCATTCAGAATTTCCTTGAGGGAGCAATAGTTTCTATGCCGCTCAAGGCCGAAGGTGTAAAAAGAAGCCGCGCGTTTTTCGACGGAGTTCTTTCCGGAGCGGTTGAGCCGGTGGGCGCTGTACTCACAATCCTTGCAACAGGACTGGTAACGCCCATATTGCCGTACCTCCTCAGTTTTGCCGCAGGTGCGATGATTTATGTTGTGGTTGAGGAACTGATTCCCGAGATGTCTTCGGGTGAGCATTCCAATGTCGGAACAGTGATGTTTGCAACGGGATTCACCCTGATGATGGTGCTTGATGTTGCTCTCGGATAAGATCTCGGTATGGCGGCGTTTAGAAATTATTATATAAAAAGACTTTACAAATAAAAAAAGTTGTGATATAATCCCGCTTGCACGTGCCCGAATCACGGTTTCCGGAGTAAACCTCAAAGAGGTGTTCACCTGCCGGCTACTGAGATCGAGGCAAATAATTAAATGAGGTGAAAATTATGACACAGGAAGAAAAACAGGCGATTATGAAAGAGTATGCGACTCACGAGGGCGACACAGGTTCACCCGAGGTTCAGATCGCGGTCCTCACCAAGAGAATCAACGATCTTAACGCACATCTCTCAATTCACAAGAAAGATCACCACAGTCGCAGAGGCCTTCTTATGATGGTCGGTCACAGAAGAAACCTCCTTGCCTACCTCCAGAAGGTTGACATTGAGCGTTACCGTTCAATCATAGCAAGACTCGGTCTGCGTAAGTAATCGCAAATCCACGAGGTTCCGAAGCAGGCAGGAATTATTTCCCGCCTGCTTTTGAATGTAAACAGGTATGAAACTGACGGGCGAATGCGGTAATTTTAGCAGTGAATCGGGAATACAGATTAAAGGCGCTGTATTTCGGATTAATTGCTAAAAGCCGATAAGCCCGCGGAAATAAATTATGCGGCGGCAATAAAGCACCGCGGAAAGAGGTTTTTTATGGCAATGTCAAGTCTGATGTCTTTTGATGATTTCAAAAAGTATGAAATTGAAATCGCCGGAAGACCCCTTGTCGTTGAAGTCGGCAAGATGGCTCAGCTTGCGGGAGGGTCCTGCCTTGTCCGTTACGGAGAAACAAACGTTCTCTGCACTGCGACTATGGCTCCCAAACCCCGTGAGGGAGTGGATTTCTTCCCTCTCTCGGTAGATTATGAAGAAAAGCTTTACTCGGTAGGCAGAATTCCCGGATCATTCCAGCGCCGTGAAGGCAAGGCGAGCGAAAAAGCTACCCTCGCTTCCAGAGTAATTGACAGACCTATCCGCCCCCTTTTCCCGAAGGATATGAGAAACGATGTGGGTGTTGTTGCAACGGTTATGTCTGTTGACCCCGACTGCGAGCCCCAGATAGCGGCTATGCTCGGCGTTTCAATAGCAATCTCCATTTCCGAGATTCCCTGGGACGGCCCGATTAGCGGCGTTGTGGTAGGCCTTGTCGAGGGCAAATACGTTATCAATCCAACTCTCGAGCAGAGAGCAAAGAGCGACATGTATGTCACGGTCGCTTCAACTTCCGATCTTGTAGCCATGATTGAGGCAGGCGCAAACGAAGTTGACAACGACACCATGTATGACGGCATTATGTTTGCCCACAAAGAGAACCAGAGAATCGTTGAGTTTATCAATCAGATAAAGTCGGAAGTCGGCAAAGAGAAGATTGACTTCCCGTCAAACGATCCCGATCCCGAAATGTATGAGGCAATAAAGGACTTCGCCATTGAAGATATCCGCGCCGCCCTTGATACGGACGACAAGAGAATCCGTGACGAAAGACTCAAGCCCGTCTATGAAAAAGTTCACGAAAAATTCGATGAGATTTATCCCGAAATGGAAGTCAAAATCGAGGAATGTCTCTACAAGGTTCAGAAGTATGTTGTCCGCCGCTGGCTTCTTGATGACGGCAAGCGTGTTGACGGCAGAGATATAAACGAAATCAGACCTCTCAATGCCCAGATTGACCTGCTTGACAGAGTCCACGGCTCGGGTATGTTTACCAGAGGCCAGACACAGGTCCTTTCAATTACCACCCTCGGGCCTATGAGCGATGCCCAGATGCTCGACGGTCTTGATGAAGAGGACAGCAAGCGTTATATACATCATTACAACTTCCCCTCATACTCTGTCGGCGAAACCAAGCCGTCAAGAGGACCCGGAAGAAGAGAAATAGGCCACGGCGCCCTTGCGGAGCGTTCACTTATTCCCGTTCTTCCTTCCGTTGAGGAGTTCCCCTATACAATAAGAGTTGTTTCCGAAGTTCTTTCATCAAACGGCTCAACGTCACAGGGCTCCGTCTGCGGTTCCACTCTTTCGCTTATGGCAGCGGGCGTTCCCATCAAAGCTCCGGTTGCCGGTATATCCTGCGGCCTTATCACCGAGGGAGACCGCTTTATGACTATGGTAGATATCCAGGGTCTTGAAGATTTCTTCGGCGATATGGACTTCAAAGTTGCGGGCACAAAGAAGGGCATAACCTCAATCCAGATGGACCTCAAGGTTCACGGCCTGACTCCCGCCATTATCAGAGAAGCTCTTGATAAGACTTACAAAGCACGTTGCTATATCATTGACGAGATAATGACTCCCGTTATTGCCGAACCTCGCAAGGAGCTCTCCAAGTGGGCTCCCAAGATGGTTACCACAAAGATTGATCCCGAAAAAATCGGCGATGTCATCGGTAAGCAGGGCAAGGTTATCCAGAAGATTTGCGCAGAGTGCAACTGCAAGATTGATGTTGAGGAAGACGGAAACATCTTTATTTCCTCCACCGATATTGATGATGCCAACAGAGCGCTCTTTATCGTTGAAACAATAGCCAACGGTCCCGAAGAAGGCGGCATTTATAACGGCGTTGTCACAAGGCTTATGTCCTTCGGCGCCTTTGTTGAGATTGCTCCCGGTGTAGAAGGTATGGTTCACATCAGTCAGCTTGATGTCAAGAGAACGGAAAAAGTTGAAGATGTGGTCAACGTAGGCGATCACGTTATGGTTAAAGTTCTTCCGGTTGACGATCAGGGCAGACTTAATTTCTCACGTCGTGACGCTCTTATTGAGTTTAACGGGCTTGATATTGAGAGCACATCCGACAGCGTCGGTCACAGGGATTTTAAAGGCAGCAAGGGCAGAAGAACTCCCAGAAGAAACGGCTGATATAAGTTGATTTGATTATAATAATTCCGGCAGTGCCAGAAATGGCACTGCCGGTTTTTCTGTCTTGCCCGCAAAAAACCGTATGCCGGGAATAACCGGCATACGGCGGGAGATTATTGATTGCGTTTTGTCAGTCTGCTGCTATTTCGCTGCTGTCTTCGCCCAGAGCGGTTGTGACTCTGACAGTGACGGTTCTGTTATAGCAGGAGAAGATGTCGTCAACCTTTTTCTTTTCAAGTTTGGGCGTAATAAGGCTCACGATGGGAACCAGCACAAGTCCTGCTACCATGGCAAGCACACCGGCATTAATCGGCGAGGTGAAGAACGAGTTGATAAATACCCTGCCTGTGAAGTTGCACGCCATATCTGCGCACATAATTGCAACACCGCAGAAGAAGCTGATATAGGCTGCCGCTTTTGTGGTGCGTTTCCAGTATAAGCTGTAAAGGAAGGGAGCAAGGAAAGCACCGGCAAGCGCACCCCAGGAAATACCCATAAGCTGAGCGATAAAGGTTACCGAAGATTTTGCCTGAACTATGGCAATGACAGAGGAAATTACGATGAAGAATACTATCAGGATTCTGATTATATTCATCTTTTTCTTTTCGCTCATCTCTTTTTTACTCGCAGGAACGATAACGTCAAGTGTGAGCGTTGAGCCGGAGGTGAGTACCAGGGAGGAAAGGGTGGACATGGAAGCTGAAAGTACAAGGATGACAACAATACCTATCAGAATGTCGGGCATTTTATCTACCATAGCCGGCACGATGCTGTCATAAATCGGGGTGCCGTTGGGCGCATAGTCGATAACATCCTTATAGAGTCTGCCGAAACCGCCGAGGAAGTAACATCCGCCGGCAACAATGATTGCGAATGCGGTGGAAATGACTGTTCCTTTGTGAATGCTGTCCTCACTCTTGATTGCATAGAACTTGCCGACCATCTGAGGAAGACCCCAGGTGCCGAGGGATGTAAGCAATACAACGCCGAGCAGCATAAGAGGCTGAGGCCCGAGAAAAGCGGTAAATGCTCCCGAGAGATTGGGTGCCGTTTCCGCAGGAATCTTTGAAAGCTCGTTTACTGCGGCGGTGAATCCGCCGTTTTCCGAAAGCACGGCGGCTACAACGGCGATAATGCCGAAAAGCATAATGATGCCCTGAATAAAATCGTTGACTGCGGTAGCCATATAGCCGCCGACAAGGACATAGATACCGGTGAGCACAGCCATTGCTATTACGCACCACACATAGTCAATACCGAAGGCCATCTCAAACAGGCGGGAAAGTCCATTGTAAAGGGAGGCTGTGTAGGGAATCATAAAAACAAATACTATTGCCGAGGCGATAACCTTCAGCGTGTTTGAGCCGAAGCGCTTCCCGAAGAATTCAGGCATTGTTGCGCTGTCGAGATATTGGGTCATCAGCCTTGTTCTTCTGCCGAGTATAACCCAGGCGAGAAGCGAGCCTATAAAGGCGTTGCCAAGGCCTATCCAGGTTGATGCAAGTCCGTATTTCCAGCCGAACTGGCCCGAATATCCGATAAATATAACAGCAGAGAAGTAGGATGTGCCGTATGCGAAAGCCGTAAGCCACGGACCGACATTCCTGCCGCCCAGAACGAAGCCGTTAACATTTGTTGACTGGCGTCTGCACCAGATGCCTACACCTATCATAACCGCAAAGAAAATGATAAGTATGGAAATTTTGAAAATCATATAATTGCCTCCTGACAAAAATATCAGCCGCACAATCGTGATAATGTGCGGCTGTAATCAACTTACTTTATTCATCTTATGCAACACAAATCACGCCTATTATTATTTAAAACAATAAACGTAATAGTAATATGCGTTTGCAAAAGATTTATTAAGCATGCCAAATACTCCTTAATTTATTACCGTGATTATAACCCACAGTTGCCGGTTTGTCAATGTTTTTCTGAAGAAAAACGGATAATTATGCAATAATCAGCTTACGCTTTTAATGGCATAGGCAACCATTGAAACGTATTTTTCGCAGATTTCGTCGGTCTCTGCCTCAACCATAACCCTGACAACAGGCTCTGTTCCGGATGGTCTGACAAGAATTCTGCCGGAGTTTCCGAGTTCTTTGGCGGCAATCTCTGTTGCCTCTTTGACTCTGGGATCGGCAAGCACCTTTTCCTTATCTGTCACCTTGACATTTTCGAGCATCTGCGGATAAATGTGAAGATTGTCATAAAGTCTGCTCATCTCACATTCTTTTGCCATAAGGACCTGCATCATCTTAAGGCTTGTCAGGATACCATCGCCCGTTGTCGCATATTTTGAGAAGATAATGTGACCGCTCTGCTCTCCGCCGAGGATATTGTTATGCTCCGACATATATTCATAGACGTATTTATCGCCTACCGGGGTCTGAACATAGTCTATGCCTGCCTCGTCAAACGCTTTGTAAAGCCCGAGATTTGACATTATGGTGGTGACGACCGTGTTGTTTATGAGCTTTCCTCTCTCCTTCATATAACATGCATAAATATACATTATATGATCTCCGGTGAGAATATTGCCCTTTTCGTCAACGCAAAGGCATCTGTCGGCGTCTCCGTCGTAGGCAAAGCCGGCGTCAAGACCGTTTTCAATAACATATTTTCTCAGCCCTTCGATATGGGTTGAGCCGGCATTTTCGTTGATGTTAAATCCGTTAGGCTGTGCATTTATGACATAGGTAACTGCTCCCAGTGCCTCAAAGACCGATTTTGCAATGTTCCATGCGCTGCCGTTTGCACAGTCGATACCTATTCTCTTGCCCCTGAATGAATAAACGCCCAGAGAAATGAGGTAGCCGATGTACCTGTTTCTGCCGGCGACATAGTCAACCGTCTTGCCGATTCTGTTGCGCTCTGCGAAGGGAATGCTCTCCCATTTCTGACCGAAAACCTCGGATTTTCCGTCAATATAGTCCTCGATAAAGCCAATGGTTTCCTCATCCATTTTAACACCGTTGCCGTCGAGCAGTTTTATGCCGTTGTCATAATACGGGTTATGGCTTGCGGAAATCATAATTCCGCAGTCGAAGGCATCAACGTGGGTTATATACGCAACCGACGGTGTGGTTGTAACGTGAAGCATATAAGCGTCTGCGCCCGAGGCGACAAGACCCGCGACAAGTGAATACTCAAACATATAACTGCTGCGTCTTGTATCCTTTCCGATGACTATTCTTACTTCATTTCCGGAGCCCTCGCGCTTTTTCTTTTCGCCGTAGTACCAGCCGAGGAATCTGCCGATTTTATAAGCGTGGTCTGCGGTTACATCTATATTGGCTTCGCCTCTGAAGCCGTCGGTACCGAAATATCTGCCCATAATAATTACTCCTTTTCTTTTATGATGCCGCCAGTTTTCAGAATGCTGTTCGGCGGTATCACCCCTCTGACGCACGAAAGAGGGTAAATATTTGTGTTGGATCCGATTATTGAACCGGGATTAAGCACGCTGTTGCAGCCCACTTCAACATGTTCACCGAGTATGGCGCCCATTTTTTTAAGGCCTGTTTTTATTGCTTCCCCGTTGTATTTGATTTCAACAGGGGTTTTATCCGACTTGACATTTGAGGTTATCGACCCGGCTCCCATATGAGAATAAAAACCGAGAATACTGTCGCCGACATAGTTATAGTGCGGCACCTGAACATGGTCGCTGATGATTACATTTTTAAGTTCCGTGCTGTTGCCGATAACGCAGTTTTTGCCAATGAGAGCGCTGCCTCTTATGAAAGCGCACTGCCTGACTTCCGTTTCAGCTCCGATTATGCAGGGTGAGCCGATATAGGCAGAGGGAAAGATCTTTGCGCTTTTGTGAATCCATACATTTTCCCGGGGCCGGTCATATTCGGCCCGGTCGAGCGTTTTGCCGAGTTCGATTATAAAGTCCTTTATGCCTGCGAGTGCCTGCCAGGGATATTCAAATGAAAAAAGATATTCATCTGCCGCCGAGTGACCCGGGGAAAACAGTTCCTTTGTTTTTATCATTGGTTTCAGCTCCTTATTCTGTGCTCTCCAGCATTTCTTCCTTATCCCCGACTGTCGCTCTTCTTTCCGCAAGTTGGGTTTCAATGAAGAGTTTATCCTCTTTGCTGTCGTTTATCATGGATATAAATATGAGATAGATAATCGCGCCGATAACGGGACCCATCATAAATATCGGCCACTGCCATTTCATATATGTTTCGTTCTGTTCATAGTTTTTGACGTTGCTGTCGTGACCGAGGGCTGAAAGCACAAAGCCGTTTATAATCTGAACGAAGGCGGATGCGATTTTGGTTATAAAGTTCTGCATTGAGAACGATATTCCTTCTGTCCGTTTTCCGGTTTTGTATTCAACTTCGTCTATCGAGTCGCTTGTAAGAGCGCGGTGGGCAATATCCATTGAGTTTATGGGAATGTTTGCGAGGGACATTATCAACATGGTTGTTATCATCTGCGCAGGAGAATTAAAGCCGATGAAGAAACAGACGACCCTGCTTATGATGTTTGCCGTCTGAGCAACTATCAACAGACGCTTCATGCCGCCGAGCCTGTCGGCCGCCTTTGTTGCGAAAAGCATCGCGACTGCGCCGAATGCCCCGGTCAGGAAGCCGTAGATTACCTGAATATCACCGTAACCGATTTTGGTAAATCCGAGGTCGTAAATCTCTCTGCTCTCGAAGAAATAAACCCATGGGAGTATGGTGTTTGAGATATCCCTGAAAAGCCGAGCCGCAGAAATGAGAAGCAGCTTTCTGTTGTGACGGAGCACAAATATTGCTTCAAAAATACTTTCCTCGCTCTTTGGGGTATCCACGTGCTCTCTCATTTTGTGGGCAGTCATGGAGAGAAATTCACCGCCGCAGCCAAACAGAAGAGCAAACAGGGCAAACACATGAAGGGTTGACATACCCGTTCCTTCAACCGCTCCCCTGAGAGTCGGGAAAAGCCCTGCGATAACCGAGCCCGCTCCCGCTCCTATTGTAACCCACTGGGAAACCTTGCCTCTTTCCTCCGAATTCGGTGAGGACGTTGCAACCATTCCCCAAAGGGCGACATCCTGAAATGAATAGAATAAATCCCAAAGCAGATATGCGACGCATATCATCGCAATCAGAGCCGTGTTACCGAGATTCAGCGGAAGGAACATACAGGCTCCGAGCACGCCGATTATCGGCGGAGTAATGACGAGAAACGGACGCAGTTTTTCGCCGTTTTTAAATCTGTGTCTGTCAACCATTGCGCCGACGAGCGGATCGTTGACTGAATCCCAGATCCTCGAAATACCGGTGATAAGTCCCGATACCTTGGGAGATATTTTGCGCACATACTCAAGATAATAAAACAGCCAGCCGGAAATAAAACCATAGGAAATATTCTGGCCTGCAAGTCCCAGAGCGTAAGAAAACAGATTTCCTCTTTTTACTCTGTTATCTGTTGAGGCAAGCTGTTCCGGATTGCGTCTGCTTTCCAAATACATCACCTTCTGCGTGAAGAGTTATTAATAATTTTACCATATATCGGAAAATATTGCAATATGTCCGGAACCCGGGTACGGCTTCCGTTAAGGAAAAGCAAGCATAAATTTAAACACATGTAAACAGTCTTTTAATTTTTTTCTTACGGTTGCAAAATTATTATATATATAGTATACTATAATATGAATTTTTGCCAGAAGCACAAAATATGTGGGACGGAGAAGGAATATGAAAGGGTTTTACAAGGTCAGGGATTTCAATTCTGTCAGGGATATAATTGATATGAGCGCCGAAATCTATGCGGACAGACCTGCATTTGAAATAAAGAGAAACGACGAACATTTCAATATTTCCTACACTCAGTACAGAAATGATATTAACGCGTTGAGCACGGCTTTGCTCAAGGCCGGTCACAATGATCTTCGTGTCGCGGTTATTTCCGATAACTGTTATGAATATTGTCTTACATATATTTCAACGATATGTTCGGACGGAGTTGTTATTCCGGTTGATAAGGAACTCATGCCCGATGACATTTATAACATTCTTGAGGTTTCCGAAGCGAAATACCTTTTCTGTGACAAAAAGCACCTTGCAAATCTTGACATTTCAAAACTCGGCGATCTGAAAATCATAGTCTTTTCAAAGGGCGAATCCGTTGATTCGGGTACTGTCTCGTTTGATATTCTTATCGATGTCGGTCGCGTTCTGATCGATGACGGCAAACCGCTCTATAAGGATGTGGTTCAGGATACCGAAAAAATGTGTACCCTGTTATTCACGTCCGGCACAACCGGCATTTCAAAGGGCGTTATGCTCTGCCAGAGAAACTTCGTATTTGAAGTTAAAGCTGCAATGAGCGTGCTGAAAATATATCCGGAAGACTGCGGAATTTCCCTGCTTCCCTTCCATCATACATTTGAAAGCTCAATTATTCTCTTCTTTGCTCCTTACTGCGGCGCAAAGGTAACATTTTGCGAGGGCTTCAAGTATGTGCTCCGCAATATGAAGGAATTTAACCCCTCGATATTTGTTGCCGTGCCTCTTGTGCTTGAAACCGTTCATAAGAGGATAATGAAAGAGATAAAGAAGAAAAAGAACGGCGAAACAATGTTCAAAGTCGGCAGAGCGCTCTGCAAGGCGGCGAGCAAGGTGAATATAGACCTCAAAAAGGTCTTCTTCCGCGAGATTCAGGAGACCTTCGGCGGTAATATGAGAATGATTATCTGCGGTGGCGCAGCTCTTGATCCGCAGATTATAAAAGATTTTGACGCCTTCGGTATCCAGGTTGTTTACGGCTACGGTCTCACCGAATGCGCACCTCTCGCAATCATCAATCACGACAGATGCAGGTCCACGGATTCAATCGGCGAGCCGCTTCCCGGCGTGGAGACAAAAATCATAAACAAAGACGAAAATGATATCGGCGAGATTTGCGTCAAGGGCGGAATGGTAATGCTCGGCTATTACAACAACCCCGAAGCAACCGCGGACGTTATGGATAATGACGGTTTCCTTCATACCGGTGACCTGGGATATGTTGACAAAAAAGGCCGCTATCATATAACGGGACGATGTAAAAATGTTATCGTTACGCCTAACGGAAAAAACATTTTCCCTGAGGAGCTTGAATACCATCTGGACAGCGAGGATGTTATAGCATCTTCCCTTGTTGAGGGAAAAGAGGACAGGCACGGAGAGCTTGAGGTGTGTGCCCAGATATTGCCGGACCTGGAGGAAATCCTTGAGATTTACGGAAACACCGAGAGCGATACGGTTTACAATGCCGTCAAGGAAGCGGTCGGAAGAGCCAACGGAAAAGTCCCCGGTTATAAGAGAATAAAGCATTTCACAATAAGAGAAGACGATTTTGAGCGTACAACGGCTCAGAAAATTAAAAGAGTATAAAAACACAAAAGCCGCTCAGCTTAAAACTGTGCGGCTTCTTTAATTAAGCGGCGGGTTGCGCCCTATCCCGGTTAATTGCCGGATTTGTATTTTAACTCCGGATATTATTCGGGCTTTAATAATACTTTTCTGTCAAGCATATCCGTGTTATTGGTCTGAAGAATAAGCTGAGTCTGTATAAGAGCATTGTCAACGGTTGTTGCAATAAAATCAAAGAAAACGTCAATTGTAACCGCAAGAGCCAGGGCACTTGCAGGTATGCCGAGATGGTTGAACAGGATTGAGTAACAGGCAATGGCGCCGCCGGCGACGGGCGGAGTGGCAACTGAGGTTATCACGCAGAGAAGTATACAGTTGATTATCCAGATTACCGACACTTTGACATTTGTCTGCTCCGCAAAGAACAGGGCAAGCACAAGGAAGTTGACAGCTGTTGCGGGCATACAGGTGACCATTCCCATAGGAATCGCAAAATCAACAATCTTATTGTTTATGCCGTATTTTTTATTGCAGGTAGAAACGTTTTCACCGTGGATTGCGCTTGATGACGCCGTACTCATACCAATGAGCAAAACCGGAAACATCTTTTTGATAAGGATATCCGGCCGGACCTTCGCCCTGACGCTGGTATAGAGCAACGTCATAACAAGGAAAGCCAGTGAGAAGCGGATAAACAATACAATCGGCTTTATTGCGCTGAGTATCTGTTCCAATGAACCGCTCCAGAGCAGGTTTATGACAACAACGAAAACAAAGACCGGGATGGACTTGTCAAGAAAACCGGTGGCGCGGATTACTATTCTGTCCAGTTCGTCAAAGAATTTTCTTACTGTCTTGCCGCTTTCGCCAAGGGTGATTAATATTACGCCGAAAATGGCGGCAATGAGAACAACCTGAAGAATGTTTGTCTCTGAAAACGGAACAAGAATGTTACCCGGTATCAAATCAAGAATGAGCTGGTAACATTTTGCAACAAGGGAAATGTCTACGGAGCCGGATGAATATTCCAGGTGGAAGGCAGGAACGAAAACAACCGTTGCCAGAATTGCGGCAAATGTAGTTAAACTGATGAATCTCGAAACGATATTTTTTGCTTAGTACGCCGAAAAAGCCGCTGTCGCCCATACCGTAGATTCCGCACAAGACCGACAAAAATATAAACGGCACGGTAATGAAATCAAGCACGCCGAGAAATTTCTGATAAATCGGAACGACAAACCAATTAAGTATGCCTGTCCTTTGTGCCTCGGGTATAAGCAGGCCGAGAAATCCTACAATCAGAGAGACGGCAAAGGCAATCGCGATTTTGAAAATAGGGTTTATTATCTTCTTCTCAATATACAGCTGGATAATGTTGGTGCCGCTTTTATATGAGAAATCAGGCGCATAATTCAGCGACTCAATAAAGTTGCTGCTCCATCTGGTAAAATCATCTTCGTCGGCTTTTATCGGGTCATAATAATCGCCCTTGAGCCGCAGTTGAATAAAGGGGCTGAAAACCTTTTTGCCCGTAATAAATTCAACAGTTTGCTCGCCGTCAAAGTGGTTGAGCCAGTTTATCAGAATGTTCTCGATTGAGAAGCATATTCTGATTTTATTTTTACTGTCTGTTCCGTATTTTGAGAGTAAGGCCCGTACTTTTTCCGAGATGATATCAATGTTTCTTTCGTTTAACGGATAAACTTCATTATTCATAGGCTGTTTTATCCAATTCCGTTATTTGATTTGTGTGTCTGTTGTAAATAAAGGCTTATCCCTTCATAAGCTTTGCGCCCGCGTTCCAGGCCTTGCCCACCTTTTCGCCTGTTGCGTAATATCCGCTCTGGAAGGTGTCGAAAGTCAGAGCGTGAAGTTTTGCCGGGTCGATTTTCCCGTTTTCGGAGAGGACTGCCTCATCGGCCTTGACGTTCACGATTTTTCCTACAATTCCGTGAACATATTCTGTTTTAAGAAAGTCGAGCAGTTCGCACTCCATTGCAACAGGGAATTCTTCAATAACGGGGGCGTTGACTTTGTCGCTCTTTAAGGCGTGATAGCCGGTGCGCTCAAACTTGTCATTGATTTTATTGCCGGAGGCAATGCCGAAGAAATCGGCTGCATCCATATGTGCCTCGTCCGCAAGCGCAACCGTGAAAGCCTTGCTTGTTTCAATATTGAGCCTGGTTTTCTTTCCCTCACCGATGAAGAGAATGATTTTATCCATATCGCAAATCTGTCCCCATGCCGCGTTCATAACATTTACTTTTCCGTTCTCATCGTATGCGGCAACCATAAGGACCGGCATCGGATAAATTGCGGTAACAACACCTAAATCTTTTTTCATTGTTTTTCCTCACTTTCAAGTATATTTTATATTCTCTATATTATAATACATTATTTCGGCTTTTTAAAGAGTGTGTTTTGCTCCCGGAGCGTATTTTTTCGCAAAAAAAGCTTGAAAAGGCGCTTATAATTCCCTATTGGAAACAAAGAAAAAATATGGCAAAAAAAGCTTTACACAGATGCCGTAATCCCTTATAATCAAAGCGATAAAAGAAAATTTATCAGCAGATACGGGGTGAATAATATGTATATAATAAATATGGTTTTTAACGTGATAGTTTCTGCATTGATTGTTATCCAGTCCGCTTTTGCCCTTCCGTTCAATACTGTTATCTTCTGTATAGATAACGGAGCGTCCGTGTTTGAGACCGGAGATAATATGTATACGGTAATCTGGTCAACATCTCTGCCGGGTACAGGTTACGTCACTTATAACTACGGGGGCGAAGAATACACGGTAAAAGACGAGAGCAACGGAGTAATCCGTTCCACTGACAGTATTCACAGCGTGCGTATCCCGAAGGAGCATCTTGACGGCAACACATACACATATCACTCGCAGTATGTCGGCACGAGGCGCGCCTATGTTGCCGTAAAGGGAAGAACAGTCTCTTCGAAACCGGTTGCGTTCAGAGGATATTCAGGTCAGGACGAGATACATGTTCTCTTCCTCTCGGATATTCACGAAAACCCCTCCGCTGCGGCAAAAGCGGTGAAAAACCTCAATAAGGATGCCGATTTGATTATTATGAACGGCGATGCGGTCAGCTTTATGACTGCGGCTTATAAATTCAAACAGGTTCTGTCCTACGCCTACCGTTTCTCTGACGGAAGCATTCCCGTGATTTACACAAGAGGCAATCACGAAAACAGGGGTGAATACGGTTCCGAGGCTGTTGAAATATTCAAGACCTCAACAGGCGGAATGTATTTTACCTGTAATTACGGTCCCGTTCAGTTTTTGTGTCTTGATTCTGGTGAGGATAAATCTGATTCGGATTTCTCTTACAGCGGGCTTGTCGATTATACCTCTTACATTGCGCGTGAAACGGAGTGGATGAGATCGCTGACTCTTGATGAAGATGCAAAATACAGAATAGGTATTGCCCATATACCGAGACTCAGCGACCGTTACGGCAATAACTGGTCGGAGATTCTCGAATACCTCGGAATCGATCTTTTCATAGCCGGTCATAAGCACCGGATAAACTTTGAATACAGTAAGGATCAGGCTTCATTTCCTTTGATGCTCGACGGGGGCAAGAACGGAGACGACCGCTATATCGCGACCATGGTGAATATCCGTGACAGCGAAATTTATGTTGAGAGCTACGACAACGAAGGAACGATGCGCGGTGATTATACTTACACCTTTTCGTCTTGATTCTGTTCATAGGGCAGCCGATGAACCGATAAAAGAATTCAATCAGAGCTCCGTGCTCATTCAGGCAAACGAAACTTAGACCGAGTTTTATTCCGCTTATGTTCCGATAATACAGCATTAACAGCACCCGCCTTAAACCGACGGGTGCTGTCCTTTATTCTGTATGTTTATTTTGCAGTTATTCGAAAGGGAGTTCTTGTTTTACACGTTTTCAAATTTTGTGACATAGATAAGTTCACATGAACCGTCACCGGTGTCGTCACGCGAGGTGCTTGAGCTCCAGGTATAATAAGTGCCGTCATCTTTTTCCGCACGCAAATCAATCAGATAACCGGTTATTCTGATATGGCCTCCGGTTTTAACATTTTCAATCAGCTTTTGTATTGTTTCTGTTGACGCTATGAGATGGTTATTTGCCGATTGTTTGCTTACGCCCGAAATTCCGCCCACAGGTCCGAGAACAGAACTGTCGTCAACCCGCCAGTGATACCATCTGCCGCTCTGGCTCCAGTGAAAATCTATTCTGTCGTTATATTCGGCCACGGTGCCCCAGCCGAGCGCGAGATCCTTCGGGGCAAGTTTGTCGGTGATACTGCCGGAGAAATAGCTGTGGGTGCTCAGCACAAGCGCCTCGACGGTGTAATCAGCCTTGTATTTGATTGATACCTTATACCCGTCTTTTTCGAAAGAAGTGCCGCCCGTTGCGGCGGACTGTATGGGCGCCGGTATTCCGGCTATGCTTCTGCTTT
The DNA here is from genome assembly GCA_024692685.1 of Clostridia bacterium. GTDB lineage: Bacteria > Bacillota > Clostridia > Oscillospirales > Acutalibacteraceae > CAG-177. Next base: position 21,361 of record JAILMJ010000053.1, on the reverse strand, counting down.
TGTTACCGGCAGGCTTTTTTACGAATATGAGTATAACAGCAGCCAGTATTAAAACGCCGATAAGTATCTTTTTCATGAGATTATCCGCCTTGACAGTCTGATTATGTTTTGAGGGTTAATTATGAATCGTAGAAATTCTGCCCGTCATCCGTTACAAGCCGTTCTGTTCCGGGATATTCGAATATTCCGCTGTTTTCCGCGTTTGCTTCAAGATAATCCGCGAATTCTCTTGCGTACCATTTTGCCGTTTCAAGGTTATGCATAAGGTAGTTTCCGCAGCTCACCGGTGTGGCGCCGGGTACTTCCCGTACTTCTTCAACATACCTGAAAGACTTCAGCATCAGCGCGTAAATCTCCCGGGGAGCGCGGTTGCCCTTGAGTATAAGATAAAACCCGGTAAGGCAGCCCATCGGTCCCCAGTAAACGACCTCATCTTTCCATTCGGGGTCGTTGCGCAGGTAAGTTGCAATGATGTGCTCAAGAGAATGCATCGCCGCAACATCTATTGCCGGCTCCCTGTTTGGCTTTTTGAGTCTTATATCGTAAGTCGTAACCGAATACTCGCCTAAACTGTCGGTCCTGCTTAAAAATATGCCGGGTATTATGCGGGTGTGATCTACCGAAAAACTCTTTATCAATTCCATTTCCGTTTCTCCTTTTGCCGGTATTGGTTTGAGGTCTGTCAATCTACTTTAAAACTTTCTGTTTTTAAATCGCAATAATATCTGCCCTCTGAGGCGGTGAATTTCAAAACGCAATAGTCAGGGTCGGTGACGCCGCCCTTATAGAAAACCGTGTCTCCCTTTTTCCAAATCATATTCTTGGTTTCACTGTCGGTTAACACTTCCATTTTTCCCGTAAGCATTATTCCGGTATATTTGATAAGGCCTTTACGGTAAAAATAAATACAGGCGTTGGGATTTTCCTGATATTGTTTGACCCTCATGGATGAAGTGTTAGTGGAAAACCAGAACTCTTTCAGCCTGTTACGCTTCCTGGGTTTGAGCATCGCTTTCATATTGGGATAACCTTCGCCGTCAACCGAACCGATAAAACTGACATTTTGCCTGTCAATAAATTTTTCCGCTTTCTTTAAATCCACACGCTTCATCTCCTTTTCATTTTATTTCGGTTTTTATTATAACAGCTTAAATCAAAAAAATAAAGACTCAGAATCAGGAAAAAATACAGAGTTATTTTGTGCCTGAATATTGCATTTAAAGCAGTACGGTTTTATAATATCTAATCGAAACACAAACAGGAAACGGGGGTATTATATGGATAACAAATCTGGAAGGATTCATATTTTTACGCGCGACAAATCATTTTACCGCACCCTCGTTGCTCTTGCAATCCCCGTCGCGCTGCAGAATCTTATTACATTTGCCGTCGGCTTTGCCGACAATATAATGGTGAGCTCTCTCGGAGACTCGGCGGTATCCGGCGTCTATATGGGCGGTCAGCTTCAGACATTTTTACAGATGTTTTCGGGAGGCGTTGAGGGCGCAATCCTCGTGCTTGCCGCTCAGTATTGGGGCAAAAAAGATACGGAAAGCATTAAACGAATAGTTTCCATAGGTACGCATTTTTCGCTGGCTATCGGCCTGATTCTGACGGTTGCCTGTACGTGTTTTCCTTCCTTTATCATAGGCATTTTCACCCATGACGGTCAGGTAATTGCCGACGGTGTAACCTACCTTCGTACCGTCTGCTTTTCTTACGCCTTCTTTTGCCTCACTCAGGCGCTTATTGCCGCAATGCGAAGCGTTGAGCAGGCAAATATCGGTATGATTGTTTCTGCAATTTCGCTCGTAATAAATATCTTCCTTAACTACGCCCTCATTTTCGGAAAATTCGGGCTGCCGGCTATGGGCATTCGCGGCGCGGCTCTTGCAACGCTTATCTCGCGCATTGCGGAAACCTTCACTATAGGAATATATGTGTTTTCAGCAGACAAAAAACTGAAGATGAAGCCTGCCGATTTCTTCAGAACAGACTCTCTTCTGCGTAAGGATTTTATCCGCTACGGTCTGCCGATAGTAGGCGGGAATGTCGTATGGAGCGTAAACCTTATGGGCAACTCCATAATTCTCGGCAGGTTGAATCAATCTGTGATAGCGGCGGCGAGCGTTGCCAATAATCTGAACTCTTTTGCTTATGTGACAATGAATGGTATGTCCTCCGCCGTGGGTGTCATTACAGGCAAAACCGTAGGCGCGGGCAAAACGGAGCTTATGAAAGAATATGCCGGAACCACTCAGGTTCTGTTCCTCGGCGTCGGCATACTCACAGGTCTGTTTCTCACGGTTATCAAAGCGCCGTTTATTTCGTTCTATTCGGGTATAACGCCTCAGGCGGCTCATTACGCCATGCAGTTCTGCACCGTGCTTTCTGTCACAATTGTGGGCACCTGCTATCAGGCGGCCTGCCTTTTCGGACTGGTAAAATCCGGCGGTGATATAGCTTTTGTGTTCAAGAACGACATAATATTTGTGTTCGGAGTTGTCCTTCCATCGGCAATTACAGCATTATATCTCGGCGCGCCCGCCTGGGTGGTTTTTGCCTGTCTCAAATGTGACCAGATTCTGAAATGCTTTGTTGCTGTTGTGAAAATCAACCGCTTCAACTGGATGAAGAACCTCACGAGGGAGCAGGACTTCAAATCCGTAAACGAATAAAACCGTACGGAGCGGACAGAGTATAAAGTTTTCCCGCGACTGTAATCCATATTGAAAAGCAGGCACTGTTTTTTACGGTGCCTGCTTTATTTCTGCCGAACAGATGACGCGGATAAAATTCCGCTGCGATTCTCAGGACCGGAGTTTAAACCTCTGTCAGTTCATATTCTCTTGACCCGAAGCCAAGCGCTGCGGCCGCCTCTATTGTATGAATGCCGTGTCTGCTTTCAACTCTTTCGATAAAGTGCGCTTTGCCGGGATCGTTACTGCCGTAGACCCTGTCTATGCACGCCTGGTCAACGGCAACCGGATCCGTTGAAACAAGAATACCCATATCCTGCAAACAAGGATCTTCCGCAACCGCACAGCAGTCGCAATCGACCGACATATTTTTCATTACATTTACAAATACCATATTTCCCTTGAAGAATTCAACCACTGCCGAGGCGGCGTCTGCCATTGCTTCGAGGAAGTCATCCTGCCCGCAGGTGTTTCCCCAGAGCCCTTCCTGAGCGGTCTGCTTTCCGCCGGAATGAATATATGCCTTACCCGCAGACGAGGCACAGCCGATAGATAACTGTTTCAGCGCTCCGCCGTATCCGCCCATAGGGTGTCCTTTGAAGTGAGAAAGTACAACCATTGAGTCATAACGGACCAGGTTTTTACCAACATAGTCTTTCCGGATGATTTTTCCGCCGGGAATGGGTAACTCCAGGTCCGGACCTTCGGCATCCATAATGTCAATATTGAAGTATTTCTCCCAGCCGTGTTTTTTCATAAGTTCCTTATGCTTTGCGGTTTCATTTCTGGCACCGTCGTATGCGGTATTGCATTCAACAACAGTCGCGGCAAGGCTGTCAATAATGGGCTTCCAAAACTGCGGCCTGAGAAAATTCTGATTTCCTTCCTCGCCGGAGTGCAGTTTTGCCGCTGTTTTGCCGGGAAGCGCTTTGCCGGTCAGGCGATACATTTAGAGAACTTTTTCGGGTGATATCTCTTTTGTAAAGAAGACCTTTGATTTCATATTTTACCTCCGGAAAACGGTTATAATATCTTGCTCAGACCCGATTTGCGTAAATTTTTCGGACCTGCAGCCGGAATTTATCTGTTTCACCGCGAAGCAGCGGCATTCAGAGCGTTTTCCATTTGCCGCTTGATTTCAACGTAATCATCACCCGGGCTGCATTCGTACAGCTTTTCTTCGCCGCAGAAAATACTGGGCACGCGGTAGTAATCATAGCTGTTTGCAATATCCGGGCAAACAGTCTCTTCAATCCACTCTGTTTCAATCTTATCATATTCCGGGTTTTCCGTTTTCAGTTCATTTACGGCATCCATCGCCTTCCTGCAATAAGGGCAGTTTTTCAGATAAAAGATTTTCAGTTTTTTCATTTTTGTTTCTCCTTTTTCAATCGACGGCCGCGCAGTGCCGTATAGCATAATTCAAGCTCAGGGCTTTATGCCGGACTTGGTTTGAAATATAAATATTTCCCGTTCTCACAAATCTGCCTGAATTTGTTTGCAACAATCATCCGATATGACGGCGTATTTTCCCGGAAGCATCGTGCGTATATTTTGATATCCAGGTGTCGGGCGGCATATTCGGCTGCAGCTCCGAAAGCGGCTTTTCCGTATCCTTTTCCCCGGTATTCGGGCAGTATGCGGCAGCCGAGTTCGGCAAAACTGTCTGATGTGAAATTCCATAGAATTGCCTCACCGATCATTTCTCCGTTTTCCGAAAGACGAACGGCGAAATTGATTGAATCACCCGCACTCATATCATACATAACAGAGTCATAAAATGTGTTTTCGTCCACCGGACCTGTAATGCTTACATCCTCACGGTAATCATATCCCCAATACCGATTGTTTTCAACATCGGTATTCAGTATCAGATATTTTTGCTTATCACTTTCCCGTATTTCAGTAAGGACAACACTTCCGTATGAAAAGGAGTATTCCGGCTCCATTTTCGCCGCCGGGGAACCTATATGAACGAGGTATTTGTTTGCCATAGCGACAGGATGATACTGCATTTTTGAGGTACGGAGCCCCGGGTCTCCGGAATCATCCTCCCGGTTGATATATTTAAGCTGATGCTCCGGATGATCGGAGACCAGATGAATAAATCCGGAATACATGGTCGGATAAATCCCTTCAAACCGGGTCAGCGCCTTTTCCACATGAATCAGGAGCATATCTCCGACAACTTCTCCGATGCTGAATGCCGCGGGAGCGCCGTCGATAAACAAACCTGCGGCGTAAAGACCGAGGGAATCGCAGACGTCAAGTAGCTTTTCTGTTTGCTTGAGCTCCAGGCTTTCCAGTTTGTTCCGGTTCGGATGCTCCTCTGTGTACCTGTCGAGGAATTCTTTGATACTTGGCCGGTCGTCAGCAGTCAGAAACCGTATGTCGGGTTCTCCGTAAAGCTTTTTAAACCTGTTTATATGGTTCCTTTGCCCGCTGAATTTTTTCCCTCTAAACGATATGGCCTCTTCAAATGAATAAATATAGTCGCTCCAGCGTCTGTCATAAGCCCACATAGCCGGGGACAGAGGTTTATCGGAGCGGATTTTACCGAGAGTTTCCTCATCCACGGCAAAAAAACGCAACGGCAGATGGTTATGGTGAACATACTCAGTCAGCTCGTTCAGCATTCCGTTTGGATCGGAGCCGATTGGATAACTGAATGCGGGCTGTTCTCCTATACTCTGACGCACAAGAAAGGTGTTATTCCACTCGCAGAATTGAATGTCTTTGCCTTCGTGCCACATAAAAAGGTACCCGGCGGACAGATCGGCGCAAAGTGACGGATTCCTCTTGATATACGGCATCGCCTTTTGAAGTGCTGCAATGGAAAACGGTTCGAATTTCAACATAAGCTTCCTCATTTTCCGCTCTCAAACGGCTGTTCATTTGAATCCTTGAGAGACTGTTTTAATCTTCAGAAACTGTAGCGAGTCTTTTATTCAGAGTTTTTCCCGTTTCGCGGGGCTTTATTCAAAATTATTCAGTGTGAAATTGCCATACTTCCGTGCCGTTACGATTTAACCGCCACCGTTTGCCTGCCCTGTATACAGCATTCGGAAGGTGTTGCCCGTAAATGTAGCGTGCAGTGTGCGTATACGCAATTCATCTCAATATCTGCGGCCCTGTTCGTTCACAGCACCATAATCAGTGTTCCCGCGCCTATCAGCACGCACCCGATTACGGATTTAGCCGTAAATGATTCGTGAAGGAATACAAACGCGAGAATCAGCGTAATAACGACGCTCAGCTTGTCTATCGGCACTACCTTTGAAACATCTCCGAGCTGTATGGCTTTATAATAGCAGAGCCAGGATGCGCCCGTGGCAATTCCCGACAGAATAAGAAATATCCAGCTTTTTCTGCTGATTTGCAAAAGGCCTGACTGCGCGTTTGTGATAAACACCATAATCCACGCCATTGCCACCACAACAACAGTGCGCACAGCCGTTGCAAGATTGGAATCAACTCCTTCGATACCGACTTTTGCGAGTATTGAGGTGAGCGCAGCTAAAACTGCGGACAGGATTGCAAATATAAACCACATATTCATTTTTATGCCTCCGCAAATCCCGGGTTGTATTATTCTTTCCCGGTGTTTCATCCCGACAAACAGGAATTTGTCTAGATATTATTAGGATATGGCTTTATGTTTTCTTTTGCTCCGGTTGCCCATACTCTTTGATATCCATCATCATCCGCTTCACACGGACAAATGTGAACTGACTTTCCGTTTGCCATAATCAGTGTAATCTCACTGAATGTTTCGTCATTTGGATTAAAATATTCAAGCTTACCATCATCTGTCCACTTTAAATACTCCTCGTTAACCTTTGTGATTATGATTTCGGTAACATAGTCATATTCCAACGATATTGTTTCAATCCGTATAGGCTTTCTAATTCCTTCTACTAAAGAGAATATGATATTCTGAGTGTTAAAATAATCTTCTAATGAAACAGAATTTCGAATTTTTTCATCTAAACTATCAATTATCTTATATTCTACACTTAATGAGTCAATATAATAATAGTCAAATACAAGACACTTACCATTATCAAAGCAAATATAAACTGTATCAGTTAAAAGATAACTACGATATCCCTGATGATTATCCCAGCAAGGAGGACCGATGGTAAAAACTTTAATAATTCTAGATTCTTTTAAATCATTTAGAATTGAATCAAAAAACACACTTGCTTTTGAGTATTCTGATAAACACATTTCTCTGCCTCCGCAAATCCCGGGTTGTATTATTCTTTCCTGGTGTTTCATCCCGACAAACAGGAATTTATAGATTAAAAGCTTCCTTAATCAATCTTGCAACTTCGGCAGGTTCTTTATCAGAATTATCGATTCTAAGATAGTTGTCAAAAGTGATTTCTCCTTCATAACTTACGCATCTATAATTCTTATCATCATTTATTAAGCGCTGATTCGATAATTCTATGTCTCTTTTGGATGCTTTGTAATTAAGTCTGTTTTCTGTTGCATTCCTCTGAAGTCTAATCTCTTGAGGAGCTATCAATTCTACATAATAGAATTCCGTATCATATGGTTTAAATATTTCCTTAACATGTTCAACATAATCCCAATCATCTTTATAATCGAACGCCCACATATAAGTGAAAATCATTCCATAATTATCAGATGCTGCGAAGTTTTTAAAAACTACCTCTCGTATTTGTGAAATAGTTTTGCCATCATACTTGCCAAAAATCTCTATCACTGGCTCGATGGTCATATGATTATGAAAAAGTCTTAAATCTGTAATTTTCATTAATTCCTGACCAACTGTCATTTTTCCAACAGCTGCATCACCGATCATAAATAATAATTTCATTGGCGACCTCTACAAATCCCGATATGCTGGTTTCATTATATCATTTCACGGCAAAAAAATAAAGCCCATGCAGCTGACTTTTTCGCTGAATGTTGCTTTTTCAAAAAGAAGAATCCTGATTCCGGTATATCCGCTTCGGGAAAGCATTCCCGTATAATGTTCAGGTAGATTAGCACCAATCGTAATTATGATATTCATTCAAACATTATCTGATTTATAATTATGGATGCCTCATCGGAATTAATCCGGTGAGGCTTTAAGTTATATAAACGGCACGATTGCTTCTTTGTGTAATGGTTCGTTTAGCTTCTTTTTGCAGAGCACCTTAAGTCTTTTAAACCGGGTTGCTTATACTTTGTCGGGTGTTCCCTAAGGTTTATATTCCCCTTTCTTATCAGATTTTCTCCGTTTTTGGGATGCTTTTTGATGCTCTCTCATCAAATGTACCTGAAAAATGACTGCTGTTCGGCTTATTCGTTTTCTTTCCCTCATTTTCCTAAAGAAAAGGCGAGATTGGTTTTGCCGGCAAAAGTCACAATGCTGATTCTTGTTTCCAACAGTTTTTTGAAACATGTATATTTTTTAACTTGGAAATTTACAGATTTTTGACTTTCTTTATATTTTTTTCAATTTTTTAAACTTTTTTCAATCTCGTTTCATCTTATTATCAGAGGGGCAATCAAAAGATTGTTTCTATGTTTGCTTAAGAGAGAGGGGGAGAGCGTTTTGTTAATTGTACTTGGCATTGTTTTCGGAATCGGAGCTCTGCTTATAGGTGCTCAAAACAAGGTGGAAAAAGCGACCGGAAGCAAGTTGCTGGGTGTTATCGCACTTGTTGCACTGATTATTATTATTTCTATTATCAGCACTGTTGCTGAAAATTAAAAAAGGAGAAGGAAAGAATATGGATTATAAGACTATAATAGTTACAGTTTTACTTATTATATGTTTTGCATTTACATTGCTTGTATTATCAGGGTGTTCAACGTATTCTGATACCAATACAACTTACACAACGGAATCCGAAACGCAAGAAGAGGACACATATTCGTATAACGGCCATTATGATAACGATGACGATTATCAGTATTCGTCATATGAATCAGACTACAGTTATTCGTACAATACTACAAAGTCATATTATAACTATAGCAACACAACAAGCAAATCAAATTATTCTTATGGTGGATATAATTATTCAACAACAGCTGCACAAACGTACAAACAGGATGATCCGTATTACAGAGCAAATGACTACAATAATGACGGGAAACTAAGTCAAGAAGAATTTCAAGGTGCAGTCAATGACTGGATGGACGCCCACGGTTATTAATAAATGGAATTAATATACAAACAAATCAGTATAAATTGAGGTGAAGGAAATATGGGACGGGAATTTACTATTCATGGACAAGTCATCAGCGGTGCCTATAAAGGATGTAATGTATACAAATGGGATGATAACTCTTATGTTATTATTTCCGGAATAATGAAAAAAGGATTGTTTGCATCTTATTCTGAACAGGCAAGAATAAGCCGTAGTACAGTGAAAAGCTTCAGATTAATCTCTCAGCAAAAAGAGAAAGAAAACCAGTATTCAGGTGTGATTACCGGTCTGAGTGTTATAAGCGTTCTTGCAGGTGGAGGTGCCTTTGGCAGTGCAAATCATGAGGTTGAATTTGAGTTTGTGAATGGATATAAGAGTACAATTGTGTTTAAGTTTGACGCGGCGTTTAATGACATAAAGAAAATCTTAAGTGGTAAGGAATTGAGCAATGGTTCTTCAGGAACATCAGCTGCGGACGAATTGATAAAGTACAAGCAGTTGCTTGATATGGGAGCAATTACCCAGGAGGAATATAATCTTAAAAAGAAACAGATTATCGGCATTTAAATTAAAAAAATATTAGAAAGGGGATTATTATGATATCTTTTACGCTTGGATTTATAACCGGACTAAAACTGATTCTGTTAGCAATTTCCGGTCCCACGTTATTTGTTTTATCGCTTTTAAGCCTTGCTTAAAGCGGATCAATTCAAAGTGTAATAATAAAAGCATCTGAAACACAACTATAAACTCTTGCGGTTGAAAAAATTAAAATTATAAAGGAAGGTAAAAACAATGAATACAAAAATAAAAAGAATTCTTTTCGGTCTTACAGGGATAGCTTCGGTTGTTTTGTCAATTGTATGTTACTGCATGTATACCGGAGGTCGTGACGGTTATAAGCAGTATGGCGGAGATGCATATACAGGCATTCAGAATTCAGCTGCACAGACTGCTAATAACATAACCGACATAGGAGATATACTGAAATTCGGATTAGGCAGTATACTTCTTATTATGGGAGTTGTCCTTATCATAGTTGCCATAACAATAAAAGCATCAAATGATTACAGCAACAGACTTGACGCTATTGACAGCAAGTTATCATCTGTTTACGGCTTAATTGATAAGCGTTGTTTAAATACACTGGAACAAATAGCTGACGCGGTCATCAATGATGAAGAACCGGACACGCATACGGAGGTTTCCGAGCCGGATAATGAAAGGGTATAACTGTTGTGCTCTTGGAGTTTCTTTGTTTTCGGGATACTCCCGATGAAAGAATAATAAATGCAAAAATATCAAATACAGAGGAAAAGTATGAGAATTGTAAAATGTATCTACACGTTATTGATATTGGCAGTTTTAATCTTCGTAATGGCAGGCTGTTCCCATACTTGCGAAGTTTGTTTAGGGTCCGGTTCTGTTGCATGTACCAATTGTAATGAAGGAAAAGTAACCTGTACGGAATGTGAAGGAAAAGGATATCTTGGCTGCGAAAAATGCGGAGGAACAGGACATATACAAACCGATAAGGAATGTCCGGGATGTAAAGACAGCAAAAGGAAAGGATACAAGTATGAAACAGCTATGGCATTACGCGATCTACTTCAAGGTATTAAAAGAGACGAAAATGATTACTGGTCGAAATGCTATAGTTGTGACGGAACCGGATATGTTCAGGAGGATTGTACTGATTGCAATGGAACGGGGGTTGGCTCGGATTGCCCGATATGCAATAAAACAGGATTGATTGAATGCCCGGAATGCTCAGGGACAAAAGAGGTTATCTGCAATGCCTGCGCAGGTAAAGGTAAAGTTAAAAATCAAACAGTAAACAAATGATTTCAAATAGTATTAAGGGTGAGATTTGCATATGCTTATTAAAAAAACAGCGGTAAAGATTATATCGGCTTTTCTGACATTATTAATGATTACAAGTGTGATTGCGATTCAGGTATTTGCTGAGCCCAACAATAACGGGGATGAGCACATCACTTCTGTACCAGAAGGATATACAGGTATCTATAACATTGAAGATTTATATATGATCCGCAATAACCTTGCCGGCAACTATATTCTTATGCAAGATATTGATTTATCTTCCGATCTTGCTGATGGCGGAGACTGGAATGAGGGTATGGGCTGGACTCCCCTTGGCATAAGTGCTACGGGCTGTGAACCATTTACAGGTGTTTTTGATGGCAACGGATTCACACTTAAAGGTTTTAGAATTAATCTCACATCGATTAATTCCGGATATATCGGTGAGTATTATGCAGGTCTTTTTGGAATAAACGCCGGAACTGTAAAAAACATAAAATTTACAGGTTGCAATATTTATATCAATAATTTGTCTTGTAATGTTATAAAGGATAATTGCTCTGGTTCTGTATGCGGCCAGAATACAGGAACAATCAGCAATTGCAGTGTGAACGGTGTATTTCTTATATCGGATTCTTCAACAGGTAGTACGCTCAAATATGTTATGGGACGAATTTGTGGTGATAACAGCGGAACGGTTACCAATTGTTCAGCAAGAGGAATAATTCTCTATCAGGTTCAAAGCGGTCAATGGAACTACGGGGGAATTGTCGGTAAAAACACAGGCGGAACAATTTCTAATTGTTTAAGTCAAGGTAAAAGCAGTGCGGAAATAAGATACAGAGAATCAACAACCAGAGCAGGACGCAAGGATTGCTACAATGACTTTGGAGGAATAGCAGGTTCATGTGAAGGCGGTTCCATTGAAAGATGCGGAAACAGCATGAGTCTGACAGTAGTTATTTACAGCACGTTTGACAGTGTTTATTCTAACTACCACGGAACGACAACATATAATACGATTGGATATGCTCGGGTAGGCGGCGTTATAGGATTCAGTAATGCTGTGAATATGAGAGATTGCTATAACTCAGGGGATATATCCGTTGAAGATAAAAGGTATTCAGAATTGTTTATTGGTGGAATAATCGGAATTGCTGAACACAAAAACAGTGCGAATATAACTACTTTAACAAACATTTATAATATCGGCGAAATTGTTTCAACAACTGTAAGCACTACAAGAATGTATTCCGGAGCTGTTGTCGGAAGTGTATCTCAGATTAATTATGTTGCTGCTGGTTCTTATGTTGTAACAAATGCTTATTATGTAAACTCATCCGGTATTAGCGGGTTTGGATCGGGTACCGATACCTGCACACCGAAATCGCTGGCATCATTGACAAAACGAGGCGCATATACAGGTTTTGATTTTGACAGTGTGTGGGTTATGTATCCGTGTTCCGGTTATAAATATGCTCAATTGCAATCGAATCCGCAGGATACCAGTTCAGATAATCATACATGTAACAATCCCATAACCAATATAGAGCCTACGTGTACTGAAGAAGGAATATTTAGAGGCTTATGTGATAATTGCGGTGAAGAGTATACGGTAATAACACCTGCTTTAGGTCATGATTTTGCTGAGGATTATACAATTGACAAAAAATCGACTTGTACCGAAGACGGAAGTAAATCGCAGCATTGTTCCCGTTGTGATGAAAAGCAAAATGTTACAACTATAACTGCTCCGGGTCATAGTTTTTCTTCATGGGAGCCCGATGTGGTTTCAACCGGTTGTGAAGAGGGAACGATGAAACGCGTTTGTTCCGTATGTCAGTGTATAGAAACCAAAGCTTATTCTTCAGTAGATCATACTCCCGTTGAAGATTCGGAGGTAGCACCGACCTGTACTGAACCCGGAAAAACAGCGGGCAGCCACTGCAGAATTTGCGATAAAATACTCGTGGCTCAGGAGGATATTCCTGCGTCAGGTCATGAGTTGATTCATCACGATGGGAAAACACCGACCTGTTTAGAGGGAGGATACGCTCCTTATGATACATGTGCAAACTGTGACTATACGGACTATAAGGTACTTCCCGCCGCAGGGCATATACCTTCTGAAGCAGTAAAGGAAAATGAGATCAGTGCGACTTGCACAACTGAAGGAAACTATGACAGCGTTATTTATTGTTCCGTATGTAAAGAAGAAATAAGCCGCGAAAAAATCAATGTTCCTGCGCTTGGACACAGTTTTACAAACTATTCAGATAATAACGACTCATCTGAAAGCAGTGAAGGAACTGAGACTGCAAAATGTGACCGTTGCAATGAGACCGATACAAGGATAAAGCAGAATTCTGATCAAAACTCAGGACAGGGAACGGATACACTCAACCCCCTTGCCGAAGCAAAAATAATTCTGGGTAATTCAAAGACAGTCGGTTACAGAACAAAAGTCACAATAACTGCTAAGGCAGTAAATGTTCCCGATGGATATTATGTTGCAATTTATGAGGGTAATATCATTAGGGCGACCGGTGATAACAAGTCAGTTTCATATTATGCAGGTGAACTCAGGGGAGATGCTCTCTACACCGTAAAGATTATTGACGAATACAAAAATCCAAAAGGAGACAATCTTCAGCAAGATGTCAAGGTGTCTGTAAAAACAAGCTTTATGGACAAATTGATTGCTTTCTTCAAAGGGCTGTTCGGACTGCTTCCCAGTGAAGTAATATAAAAGGGTTATTTGAGGAGGTCTGTTAATATGACAATCATTAAGAAGATTGCAACAGCCGCAGTGTTATTATGTTTAATTATTTCAATGACAGCTTGTTGCATTAGCCATGAATGGATAGAAGCAAACTGCACTTCTCCAAGAACCTGTAGTAAGTGCGGTAAAACAGAAGGGGAGCCACTTGGACATAAGTGGAAAGACGCAGATTGTACTACGCCGAAAACTTGCTCGGTTTGCGGCGAAACAGAAGGAGAACCGCTTGGCCATCAATTTGGAGAGTGGGAACCTTTAAATTCCGAAAAAATCGGATATAAAGAAAAGCGTATATGTTCGGTTTGCTCAGAAGAGGAAACAAGAAATATGCCCAGAAAAACTCCTCAGAAGAAAACGGTAATATCAACAGAAAAGGGTATGCTTATGTCAACAAAGGAGTTTGCCGAATACCTGATAGATTATCTGCCTGAGGGTTGTTATATTACAGATTTGTATGATGACGGCTTCAATATACAGGGAGACGCCTATGCAACTGTTGAAATAAAAAAATCAGGAAATTACAAGGACACTATCTATTTTTGGGGTACAAAGGTCAGCGGAGAAGAAGATTTGGTTTATTTGACTCCATATCTGGCAAAGGCCATTGATCCGTATGCGGACAAGTCATCATATTCTGAAGCTCAAAAAAAGATAAAAGATGGTTTTTCATATAGCATAAACGGTGTTTACGGTGCATCATATAAGCTTAAAACCATGGCAGTTGTTTTGCTTTACTATCCATCATTGAACGATTATCCCATGTTGTCATTTTCAACCGCAAAATTTACTTTTGGTTAAAATGAAATTGCATACTGCTTTACTGCGCTTGAGCAGTATGCAAAATTTCTGGAGGACAAAAAATTGATATGAAAAACAGATTTTTCGCTATTGTTGCAGTGTTAAGTATTCTGTTTTCTTTAGGTGCTTGCTGTCTTGAGCACGAATGGGCTCCTGCAAACTGCGTTTCCGCCAAAACCTGCATCAAATGCGGTGAAACAGAAGGAGAGGCATTGGGTCACAAATGGAATGATGCAAGCTGCACCTCACCGAAAACATGCTCTGTATGTGGCAAAAAAGAAGGAGATCCAATCGGACATAAGACCAGTGAATGGGTCAAAGCAGATGAAGCGCTAATAGGCGGGAAAGAATATTGCAAATGCTCCGTTTGCGGAGAGATAATTGAAGAAAGATTTGAAAAAAAAGAGGCTAAGTCGAAACTGGATTTGTTTTCTTCCGGCGGGCTTGCTCTTTCATGCAATGATTTTAAGAAACGTTTGGTGTCCTATCTGCCGGAAGGAACAGTTGTGTGTACTGAAAACAGAAACAACGACGATGTATGGTTTAATGACGGATCAACGTTTTCTGTCAATGACATTTATTCCGGGATGCCTTCAAGGTATATAAGAGTATGGTATGCAGATTCAGAAGGATTCTCGGGCTCGGAACCTTATGAAGAACACATTGATGCATACTTTGACACTACGGATGACTTCATTGATATTGCGCCTGCATTTTTTGAAGCTGTTGATTCTGAGTTTGTCAAGACCGAAAAATTTAAAAATGCTGTTTCTTCATTGGAACTGTCCATGAAAGAATTAAAATCCTCCGGAAAAGAATACAGTTTAAAAATGACAAACGGGTATTTTATCTGCACATATACCCAACCATATAATATTCTTGGAGAATGGCATCCTGGATATTATGGCATTCGTTTTATTTCTGATAAGTTTTACCACAAAATATATGGATGAGCTATAAATATTTACAGATTGGAGTACGGATATGAAAAAAGCAATAATATTTGTAATAGCGGCATTGCTTCTCATAGGATTGTTTTGTCATGATGACAGCAGCAGTTCATCAAGTTCTTATGACGACGCAATGGCAGGTTATGATTGGGGGGACCATTCATATTACAACAGAGAAAATCATCAGGTGGAATGGACTCCCTGGAAGTGACAAATCAAGATAAGAAAACGGCAAGGAGGATGATCGTTGATGGATATAAGCGAAATAATCCGTCTGTCATTTTTTGACGAAGCAAAGGACCTTGTCTTATCAAACGAGCAAAAAACAGAGCTCCTGCTTAGAATTCTGACTGTTTATTTAAAAACCAGGATGAATATTAATTAACAATTGCCATTCACACTTTCTTGTGATATGATTATTACAAGTTGGAATATTGTGTGCAGAGAATCTTATGGCTTACGGGGTCTTTATGGATATTGAAAAAGATGCTCTTACCAGAGAAGTAATAAAACTGAAATCCGGCGACGGCAAAGCTTTCGAGGCTGTATATAATCTTACTGCCAATACTGCGTATTTTACTGCTATCAAAATTGTAAAATCAGAGCAGGATGCAGAAGATGTACTTCAGGAAAGCTATATGATAGTTCTTGACAAGATTGCGACACTGGAAAAGTCGGAATCTTTTATGAGTTGGTTCAATATGATTGTGGCCAACAAAGCTAAAGAGGTTCTTCGCAAAAACAACAAATATGTTTTTGCAGAAAATGAGGATGTTTCTGCTGAAAACGAAAAAGCCTTATCAGATTATATTGAAGAGGACAATGTCGATTTTATTCCCGGTGTGGGAATTGAACAGCAGGAATTGAAAGAACATGTCATGGCAATGATTGACGCTCTCAGCGATGACAAGAGAACGGTTGTCCTGCTCTTCTATTATAATAATCTTTCAATCAAACAGATTGCAGATTCTCTTGACGTCAATGAAAACACAGTCAAAAGCCGGTTGTTTCATGCAAAAAAAGAACTTTCCAACAAGATTAAAGAGTATGAAAAGAAGAATGGAAAACTTCTCGGTATTGCTCCCATACCGATTCTTGTGTGGGCTCTCAAATCGGCATCTGTGTCAAGCTCCGCTGAATTTATTAAAGGAGGAACATCGGCTGCAACTTTGGCTGCTATTACTGCAGAATCTGCTTCTGCCGGATCTGCAGCTGCTTCCACTGTTGTAGGGGGAGGGCTGACAGCTAAGATTATCGGTTTTACGGCAGTTCAAAAGGCCGTAGCCTCTGCAGTCGCTTTGATTGTCGTAGGCGGGGCAGTTGCCGGGACAACCGTTGCCGTGAAAAATATTAAAACCGAAAAAAAGGAATTATCTGTTTCCGAAACTCGACAAAGCATTGATTCTATCTCAACAAAAAGCAGGGAAGATAATAAAGCTTCGTTTTATTTGGAAGAGAGTGCAAATGCGGTAGAGGAAACTGCAACGATTGCGGAAAATAGAAGTGAGAATATTTACGAATCAGAAAAAACACGGTCAAAGAATTCGTCAACACACACAAATGCCGGTACCGGTAAAGCCATAAATGATGAAGGTGAAAACATATCTTCAGAAAAGACTGAGCTTGAACAAATATCAAACGATTCTTATGAGGTTGCAGAAACCAAGCGCACAAATGTTACACAAGCAGAAACAAAGGCAAAGATGACAACAGTTAATCCGGTATCGTTGACAACCGCCAGACAGGGGCCAACCTATACCAGACCTGAGAATAAATCGACTTCACGTCGTTCGTCAGCCAATACGACGGAAGCCAAATCTTCCTCAACCATAAAAGATTCGTCAACCAAATCAACAACACAGGCGGCGAAACCCAATACAACCGCGGCAACTAAAAATTCTGCCACTTTAGCAAGAACTGCGGAAGCCACAACAGCGGTGTACAGGGCACCGACTGCCACTACCAGATTGGCTGAAGCAACAACTGCAACGACCAGGGCTTCAACAACGGCAGGCACAACCAGACATACAACCACTGTTGCGAGGCCTGCTGAAACAACAACCACTACCACCAGAGCTACAACAACGACAACCACCAGGCAGGCAGAAACGACAACCACAACTACAACTACACAGGCGCAGAAAGCTACTGTCAATATTTCTATTACACAGGGCGGAATGCATGTCGGGTCAACAAGCGTTACGCTTAATGCCGGAGACAGATTCACTTTTGATGATGCCAAACAGGCGGTTGCCGCCAAAGGGTACGATACTGATTTTGCCGAGCATTCAGGCGACCCTCTTCCAATCACTGCCGAAGCGGGCAAAACATACAACATTACCATAGATGTAGAATAATCTTTGCAGGAGGAACATGATGAAGAATAAAACAAATAGAATGTTATTTGCGATGATGACACTGTTTGTGTTTTTCAGCATTCTGGTTGTTTGTAATATTACTGAATATGTTCCCGGTTTGTTTTCGTATGCTGCGGCGGACAATAAATGCGGGGATAATCTGCTATGGTCTTATGATTCAGAAACAAAAACACTTACTATTTCCGGAACAGGAAATATGTATGATTATTACTGCGAGGAAAAAGATTTTGGTACCGGTCTTGTAACCACGGCGCCCTGGAATCAGTACTACAAGAAAATGAAAAATATTATATTTGAACCTGGTATTACTTATATCGGCAACAATGCGTTTTACGGATTCACTGCGCTGAATAATGTGACTCTGCCGGATACTGTAATTAATCTGGGATCTGGGGTTTTCTATGGTTGCACTGCCATTAAATCCATAGTATTACCTGACAGTGTCATTAATCCGGGAAGCAGTACATTTTTTGGCTGTTCTTCCCTCGAAAGCATTGACCTTGGTGCGGGAATTCAAACAATCGGAAACTCAATGTTTTTGGACTGCACTTCTCTTTCGGAAATAGAAATACCCGACAGTGTTAAATCCATAGGGTCTCAAGCTTTCATTAATTGCACAGGACTTAAAAGCATATCCATACCCGATTCCGTAACCGAAATCGGATTAAGTTCATTTCAAAGATGCGAATATCTTGAGACAGTGGATCTTGGTGATAACATACGGACAATCGGCGACGGTGCATTTTGTAATTGCTATTCTCTTTCAAAAATCTCGATTCCGGCGAGTGTCGATTATATAGGAGTAATTGCTTTTGAGGGGTGTACATCTCTTGAAACTGTTGAGCTTCCGGACATTTGTGATTTTGTCGGATATCACGCGTTTAATTTAACTCCGTTTTCTCGCAAATCATCCAACTGGTATAATAACGGCTTTTATGTTGCCGGTAATCTTAATGCTGTCGCAAGTTCAAGTGATGAAACTTTCGTCGTGAAAGAAGGAACGGTCAGAATTGATGAAATGGCCTTAGATGGCGGTAGAAAGTATAAATCAATTGTGTTGCCGGCAAGTGTCAGAAACATAGATTATCCTCAGTTTTACAGCGATTATTCTGTTGAGAATTTTTCTGTCAGCGCCGAGAATCCTGTTTTTCACAGTGCGGGGAACTGTATAATTGAAACCGAAAGCGGTAAACTGATTTTGGGATGCAAAAATTCAGTGATACCCGATGACGGCAGTGTCAAAGTTATTGCAGATAAGGCGTTTTATAATTGTGAATCCCTCACATCAATAACTATACCAAACAGCGTTACTGATATTAATGATGAAGCATTTTCATGGTGCTCTGGCTTGGAAAATCTTACTTTGGGAAACGGGATTACCAATATTGGTCTTGGGGCCTTTCGCGACTGCCCGTTTACCGAGGTTTACTATAATGGAACCGAAGAGCAATGGAATAATATCTATATTGATGATACCGACATTCAGCCTTTTGATGAGGCAATCATTCATTATCATTCAGAACATGTATTTGATGACGGAAATCCAGTGAAAGAACCGACCTGCACTGAAGAAGGTCAGACAGTTTATGTCTGTTCTGTCTGTGACTACAGCTATATAGCTGTTGAACCTGCAAAGGGTCACACAGAGGTGACGATATCCGGCGCTCCTGCAACGTGTACTGATAGCGGTGTTACTGATGGAATTTATTGTTCTGTATGTAAAAAAGTTCTGAAATCCGCCGAAGAAATCGCTCCTCTCGGTCATGACGAGATTCCACACGAAGCAAAACCGTCCACCTGTATTGAACACGGATACAAAGCGTATGTCACATGCTCAAGATGTGACTACACAACATACGAAGAATTACCGCTGGGAGACCACAGTCCGGCGGATTCAGTCATAGAGGAATCAACAGATTCCACCTGCAATAAAGCCGGTGAATACGATGAAGTGGTTTATTGTTCCGTATGCGGCGACGAAATCAGCAGGATACATAAATACAGAGAACTCGGTGCGCACGTTCCTCTTGGGCCTGTAAAAGAAAGTGAAGTTTATGCAACCTGTACAAAAGGCGGATATTATTACAATGTAGTCAGATGCGGCATATGCGGAACTGAGCTCAGCAGAGAGAAGGTTTTAACCAATCCAACAGGACACAGCTATTCTTCCGTCGTGATTGTTCCGACATGCACTGGTGAAGGTTATACAACTTTTACCTGTATCTGCGGGGACGCATACACAGATAATTATGTGCCTTCGCTCGGCCACAGTTTTACCGATTATGTGTATAACAACGATGCGACTACAAAGTCCGACGGTACGGAAACAGGGAAATGCAGTCGTTGTGACGCAACTGATACAAGGTTCGTTCCCGGGACAAAACTCAGTTGCTCAAAAACAGACACATCCACGGGTGTGTCTGTGGAATTTGAAGACGGCACATTCGGAACAGAGAATGACAACGACCTTGACCTCATTGTTGAAAGAATAAACGAAGACGACAATCGGTTCGCAGCTTACAAGGCGATTTCAGGTGGCACACAGGTTGGATTGTATGAAATTCATATTCACAACAGCAACAATGAAATGGTGCAGCCTGTAAACGGCAACAAGGCAACTGTAAGAATACCGATTCCCGCGGCAATAACCACAGAGATGTTTCCTAAACTTTTTATTCATCACCGAATGGCAAACGGGAATACGGAAAGAATAAAGTATGTTAACGGAGATCTGACAATTGAAAACGGATTCTTTGTTTTCAGGATTAGTTCATTCAGTGAGTTTGCGGTAGTTATTGAAGAAGATACTCGGATTAATCCGACGGCGAATGCTGTCATAAATGTTGCAGGAGCAACTTCTATCGACTACAGAACCAAAGTAACGATAAAGGCAACTGCATCAAATCTTGGTCCGACATATCACCTTGTCATTGTTGTTAACGGCAAAGAGATAAATGGTGATAACAAAGAGGTTACTTATGAATACGGCGAACTAAAAAACGATGTTGCCTATTTTGTAAAGATTGTTGACGAAGACGGCAAGGTTCAGAAAGATATCAGCGGCAATGAACTGGTAAAAGAAGGTGGAAAGATTAAATGTAACGCCGGATTCGTTCAGAAACTCATTGCTTTTTTCCGGGTTTTATTTGGTTCTTTGCCTGAAATAAGAGTTGAACCGAAATATAATATTTGACAATAATCCACCCACAGTTGCTCCTTTATCTGTGGGTGGCATCTATAAAAGATAATAAAAATGTCAAATGGAATAAACTCATATTTGGTTAAAAGCATTCAGAATCTTTTTCTATAGTTAGAGGAACCATATACAACAACTGTATGAGGATTGAGCGGGAGGACCATTTCAAAAAGACCGCTTTCAAACAAAGACAGTATTGATAAATATATCTGCCGTTTCATCTGTATTTGAATACGGGAAACGCAACAGATTAATTGATTATAATCCTTGTATTTATTTTGATCCGCCGAAAAACGCGCTTGCCCGAGAAAGAAGCATTCAATAGAAAAGCTTGAAAAATACCTTAAATGACGAAAATATGCCGCCTCGCAGACAAAATTATTTCAGTCTGTGGGGCGGCTTCCTTTGATTTTATTGATATTTTGGGCTTTATTTTTGACGACATTTTGACGACACTTTGACGACACTTATATGAAAAAACGGGGTATTTTTGCGAAATTTGATGCTCATAAAGAATAATAAAATTTGCCGAAAACGAGCAAAAAGAAACCCGCAATCCCT
>JAILMJ010000111.1 GCA_024692685.1 Clostridia bacterium | reverse complement strand
TTTATCCGACCACTCACAAACAAGTTCGGGGTGAATCGAAGAAAAACTATTATCCATATCCAATTCCGCCTTTCCGATTTCAAAACAATTATATTGATTTTAGAGCAAAGGCGGTAGTATGCGATTTTGTGATCGGCGTATGAAAACAAAAAAAGACCCCGGGAAACTTGTGATTTCCCGAGGTCTTTCATAAAAAATATGCGATTTTCAGGGGTCTGCACGTTTTCATGCATCGATTGTTGTACGATTGTTGTAAGTTTGTTGTAAGCTGCCGATTTTTGCCCCAAAAACTATGAAGGACATTCATACAACAATTTTAGTGTTTTCAGTACAGTTTTGCGCCGGCGGGGATATGCGGATCGACCTGCAAGAGGTGGAGCTTTTCTTCGTCGCCTTCTTTATGGACGGCGGAGATTAGCATACCGCAGGATTCGATGCCCATCATGGGTCGGGGAGGCAGGTTGAGGATGGCGATGCAGGTCTTGCCGACGAGCTGTTCCGGCTCGTAAAACGCGTGAATACCGCTTAAAATCGTGCGTTCCGTGCCTGTTCCGTCGTCAAGCGTGAATTTCAAAAGCTTCTTCGACTTCGGCACCGCTTCGCAGGCAAGCACCTTTACGGCTCTGAAATCGCTCTTTGAAAACGTCTCAAAGTCGACGAAATCTTCAAACAACGGCTCGATCTGTACGTTGGAGAAGTCGGGTTTTTCAGCCGATATGATCGGCGCGCCTTCGATTGCGGGAGCGGTTTCAACGGGCTTTTCAGACGTCTCGGATTCACCGGACTTTTCGCCCTTTTTACCGTCTATGGACTTCATAGTCGGGATTTATAGAACGACGCCGTAAGCATTACCGAAAGCTACCAAACCGTGTTAGAAACACTCACTGTGCTCACCGCTCCCAAAAAAGACAACCAACAGATGACAATCCCTACCTACCCTGTGGCATATTGATTGTCTCAACTGGCATAAAAAGGCTGAGACATTGTTTGCTCTTTTGTGTTTATAAAGAATACCATATAATGGCCAAATGGTCAATAAAATCGAGTGTTGGAAGAAGTCTCTGAACGATTATGTGCGGGGTCTTCCTTCTTTTCTTTTTCAGAAATAAAGTTACTTATAAAGCGAAAGTGTACCATTTACTACCTTATTTACGAATTGAACTACATCCTTGCGCGGGTATTTATCGTATCCTCCAATGACAATATTCATAAGGCCGTTTGATAGGTGGGTATAAAGCATTTCCAGTTCGGTTTCGGACGCATGGCTAAGATGCCGTCCCCAGTAATTGATACTTGAATCGTGGGCAAGGTCTATCATCCTGCTAAGGACAGATGGACTGACACCGTTGAAAATCAAAATACGGCATGCCTCTTCATGTTGTTCTACCATAATGTAAATCGCCTCGATAAGCGCTGTTACATCAAATGTATTTGAATATTTCAAGGCTTCTCTAAATGCATCTATTAGTTCTTGTTCAATATCCTCCATGAGTGCATAACAGTCGCTGTAATGTGCATAGAAGGTTGCCCTGTTCAACTCCGCAAGTTCACAAACCTCTTTAACGGTGACTTTATTAACTGGCTTTCCTTTTAGCAACTTTAGCAGTGACTCCTTTAAAACACGCTTCGTATAACGCACCCTGGCATCACTCTTTTTCATGACATATCTCCGTTTTCTGTTTGTTCCTCAACACTCGGTGAACTCGTGTCGTTTATCTTTCTTCCTTGAAATCATTGATGGTTGAAGGCCCTTCCCTGATTATAATATACTATACTTGTGAAAGATATTCAACACTTGTCTATGAAAAGGGCTGCGATTATGTATGAAAAATATTTGATTACAGGGGCAACAGGGTTTCTTGGCAGGGCAGTTATTGCGGAATTAAAGAAAGGAAAAAGGGATATCAGTGCGCTCGTTCTTAAGGGCGATCCGCTTATTGGGAATCTTGCGGCTGACATTGATGTTGTTTTCGGTGACGTATGTAATGATACGTCCCTGAATCATTTCTTTTCGAAGGCAAATCGTCATACCTGCGTTATTCATTGCGCGGGTATAGTTTCTGTTGCATCACATCCGGATGAGCGTCTTTATAAAGTAAACATCGGAGGAACAAACAATATTATCCGGTATTGCGAAAAGTACGATGTCGGAAAGCTGGTCTATGTCAGTTCCGTTCATGCGATCCCGGAAAAAGCGGCGGGGGCTGTTATTGACGAGGCTGTCGTGCTCTCCCCATATAAAGTTCGTGGTGATTACGCGAAAAGCAAAGCGATCGCAACATTGCTTGTTTTTGAAGCGGCTGCCCGTGGATTAGATGCATCAGTCGTTTACCCGTCAGGAATCATCGGCCCCGGCGATATAGGAAAGGGCAGCATTACGAACGTGCTGGTTTCTTATCTCTCAGGCAGAATGCCCTTTGCGGTGAAAGGAGGGTATGATTTTGTCGATGTGAGGGATGTCGCATCTGGGATCGTTTCGTGTGCTGAACTCGGCGAGCTTGGGAATGGGTATATCCTTTCAGGTAACTATGCAACTATCCCCGATATATTGAATTTGGCAAAAGCTGAAAGCGGAATCGCACATGATCCGTTATATCTGCCGGTCAGTTTTGCGAGATTTGCAGCGCCTATCGCTGAAAAGAGAGCTCTACGGAATAATCGGCCGCTTCATTTTACGCCTTATTCCATTGATGTCTTGACTTCGAACGGGAGATTCAGTCGGGACTTGGCTGAGACCCGTCTCGGATACTCGCCCCGCTCACTCAAAAGCAGTATCGTCGATACGATCCGGTGGATACTCGATCATGCAACATATCTCGATCTGTAAAAATCTCGAGGAAAATCCTCTTCTTGACCGAATCTCTCCCGACGCGTCAGGATTTCTGTTCACCAACATGACTCACAGATGTGACGAAGACGTGCCGCCGAGATTCATTCCAACATTCCTTCACATATTTAAATTTTACTCGTTTAAAGCTCTATTTGCGCGACTCCGGGCACTTCATAATCGGATTCTCATTAATCGTAATCATGAAAACCATCCGGTTCAAATGTGCGATGAACAGGCGGTCATTTCCTATGTCCTCGTGTTTATTCCATTTCCCGTTTTTTCCGTGTACACTTTTATCAGCGACGTGAGGTATTGTTT
>JAILMJ010000090.1 GCA_024692685.1 Clostridia bacterium | reverse complement strand
TATCGTAAGCAGTCCTTCTCAAAACAGGATGATTATTATCATCTGTGAGAGGGTCAAAACTGCCTTTGCCGTACTCTTCGGATATTCTAACCTGTTTTCCGCAGACAACGTAATTAATATAGTCATGATAATGAACATATGTGTGAAGATGCCCGTAAACAGTGGCAACATATTTTTCACCATCTTTTTCAACTATATGTTCTGTATAGCCGGAGGTTGGAAATGACACCTTTAAAACGCCAAAGTAAGCGACCCAAAGAGATAACAGAACAAGAACAATACAGGCAATTATTTTTTCAGCTTTTTTCCTGATTAACGGAACAAGTTGAAATAATCCGATTATTGTTCCAAGGCAGATCAATCCCGCACAGACAAAAACGGGAACACGCCTGAATATCATTCCATAATGATTGAGAACTATATGAGTAATAACAAGCAATATGCCAAATATTGCAGTATAAAACAGAATGTATTTATGTAATCTGAATTTCATAGTATTACCTCATCTGCTCGTTTTATCGGCAATCACATTTCATCGGTAAATTCAATCTGGTAAGGTGTTATATGAATAAAGCCATCAACCATCTGTCCCGGCTCATAACAGATACTCAAAAGTGAGCCTGCGCGGAAATTCTTTTCTGCGGCACTTTCCAGGTCTCCGAAATCGCAGGAATACAGTTTGCTTTCATCACCGCTCCTGTCGGTCAGGATAAGAACGGTACCGTTGACTTCTTTTACTCTGAAAACTCCCCATTTTGCCGTTTCGGGCGGATTGAACAGTGTGGTTTGCGGCACATCGGGCAGCACTCCTTCGAGAATGCCGTCAAGCTGTTCTTTCTCTTTGCCGTGAAGTTCTATGGTGCTTGAGTTGCCGAGCAAACCTTTAGATATATCATAAAAGATCTCGTTGGTGATGCCGAAAGGGTTTTCCTCAATATAAATAGTGTAATCTTTGCTCCCATAAAATACCAAGGCTGCTGTTACTTGATGGTTCGCAATTACCGCTTTAACGGTTTCTGACTGTACATCATTAATATAAATTGTTCTGCCGTTGTGCCCGACAAGAACACGGTTGTTTTTGCTTTGTGAAGTGTCGGAAACAGAGCTTGTAATCGTTGTGATTTCTTTGTCGTCAGTGGTTACCGTCACAGATTCGTTGGTAAGAGCTTTATTATTGTTTCCGCATGAAGCCAAAGTGAATAAGAGCGTAAAAATCATGAACAAAGATATTGGTTTTTTCATTGTGATATCTCCTTTATGTCGAGAAACATATACACAAATCCTATATCTGATGATTATAAGATTGTCACTTTCGGTTCCTTTGTTGATATAATATCAATTACATGATAATCGGTATAAACTCCATAGTGTGTGCCCAAGCCCGGCCAAGAGTGATAGGCTGTGTGAGCTATAAACGCGTCATAGCTTTTCATAAATTCTGATTGCTTAAAAATAATCAGATATCTTCCTTCCCTGATTTCAGAATCATCAATAACGCAAAAGCCTTCTGGTCTTGTCATATGCATAATATAATCAGAAAATTCAACTTGAATTTTGATTCCTGTTTCAGACATAAACTGAATCAATAATGCATTATCGGCAAAACCTTCTTCGTTTTTAACTTCTTCGAATGATATCAAAGCAGGAGCAATTCTTCCCAGCTCTTTATTATCTTTACCAAAACCTATCATTCATATTTCTCCTAAGATTTAGACTTATTAAAAAAATTATATCATATAATTATCCATTTTAAAATACATATTTGTACTTTCATCCGATTGAAATATTTCAAACGATGAATTGTCTGTCAGAGAAAAGCTGAAAGGAAAGCGGTACAAAAACATCGATACGGTATCGGTAAAAATGTGTCCGAAACCGCCACTCTTGAAAACATCTGTATTTTTTATGTAATCCGTTCGAATTATAAAATAAAGATTCAAAAAACGATATGATTCTTTCGTGTAAACTAAAGAAACGAATGAACCGATGTACCCAAGAATGGGACACCAGGAACATACGTTTTTTGGATTCAAAACAAGATTTATAAATTGCAAAGTCCACATAAAACACGTTAAACAGGGTTACAGCAGAGCCTGCAACTCGCGTATATTTACTTCGCGTAAACCTAATCCGTGTTTTACTGCAAGAGCGGCAGCAGCCCCTGCTGCCGCACCTGTGGCGGCACAAATAGGCATTACACGGAAATTGGAATGAGCGAGGTGAGTTCCGGATATATTCCTGCCCGAAAGCAAAAGTCCTTCGGTGTTTTTGGGAATAAGACAGCCGTATGGGATCGTGTAACCTTCGGGCTGTTTCCACTCTTTCTGAACTCCGGTGGGATCGAGCCCGGATCCGGAAAGATTATGCACGTCAAAGTTAAATAAAGCGCCGCGTACAACCCAGTCATCAAACTGACGAGCAGTAAGAATATCGTTTTCATTAAGCGTTTGCTCTCCTGCAAAGTGACGGGTTTCGCGAACACCCATCATTGACCCTGCGCTGATAATGAAGCA
The DNA here is from genome assembly GCA_024692685.1 of Clostridia bacterium. Classification (GTDB taxonomy): domain Bacteria; phylum Bacillota; class Clostridia; order Oscillospirales; family Acutalibacteraceae; genus CAG-177. The sequence continues at coordinate 9,591 of JAILMJ010000090.1, read as the reverse complement.
GTGTTCAAAACCCGGCACATAATCACGAAGATACTTAACAATGGCAGGCATCTGTGACCGGCAGACAAGTTCGGCGCGGGTCAAGTCTTCCGCACGGGTGCCGTCAATATCCGTACAGTTTGTCATATTGCAAGTAACAATGCCGTCAAGAGTAGATCTGTAAACAAGCAGATGACCCGCCGGAGCAGGAATATGCTCTTTTGCGAGAGACTGCAACTCGCCCTTTTCGGTAAGATAAAACGATTCAAACGAGCCGGGCAAAACAGCGCGGTCAACATCAACACCCGCAACCTTGAACATAAGAGTGCAAGGCTGCATTTTTCCGTCCTGTTTTCGTCCTTTATAATACTCTGCGCCCGAAAAAGCGGCTACATCTCCGTCACCCGTGCCGTCAACCGTGATTTCAGACAAAAATACTCTCCTGCCGGATTTACTCTCAGTAATTACCCCGACAACCCGGTTTCCATCCATTACCGCACCGCATACAAAGGTGCAGAGCAAAACGGTCACGCCGGCTTCACGCAGCATTTCGAGCCAAACAGATTTAAGGTTTTCCGGATCAATCCAAGGAACGAGCTTTCCTGCGTCCTCTCCTTCCCGGAGCAAGCCACAACGTGTAAGAATCTCTGTATAAACAGGAGAAGTAACGCTGCCTGTCCAGTGGCTCATAAGACCCGAGGTGGACATTCCGCCTACTGAATTGTTCCACTCGATAAGCAGAACACTTGCACCGAGGCGACCTGCTGTTATTGCGGCACACGCCCCCGCAGGACCTGAGCCGGCAACTATAACATCGTATTTTCCCTCAACAGGCAGTTTTCTTGCCTCTTCGGTGTAAAAACCCATAATTTTCTCCCGTTAATCATAAATTTTCTGAAATATTAATACCGGAATTATTTAGGGTCGGTCATAAAATGGAAACTGTCAACAAGAAGCTCGGCACCCTTCTCAGGTCTCAGAACAAGGCAAATGTCTTCAACATCTTCAACGAGCGCATCAAAGCGAAAAAACGCATTGCGACGGCTGTACCATTCAAGGGAGTCAGACGGGTTTTCCGCCCGTATTACGCCCAGAAGCTGACCATCCTCCCCGCCTGTTCTGACCTCTATAACAGCGTTGCCGCCAAGGCAGAAATAATCAAGTGAAAAACCGGTTTTGTCAGAAAGATGTCTTATTTTCGGGTATTTTAGAAGGGCTTTTTCACTGCAGGAAACACAAAAGCCGAACAGACATTTATTCTCAACTTTTTTAATGTTTTCGCCTTTCATATACCACTCGGCTTCAATTCTGTTCCAGTCTGAATCATACTGACCTACTCCGTACTCGGTAATCAGCTGGTCAGTAATAAGCTCACCATTATCTTTTATATGAATATAACACAGGCCGCTTGAGCGATACATTTCGGTCTGCTCCTTGACAGTAACAGCCTGAAAAATCTGACCGTTCCACTCGCAGAAACTGCTGTGATCAATTGTTGACGCGGTATGACCGAGAAATCGGTACGGACCGTAAACACAGTCGGATACAGCATAGAAACCGCCGTAGCTAAGATAGAATTTTCCGTTAAACTTATTTAGAGAAGCCTTGTCATCTCCGCAGTGGTCAAGATCAATCTTTCTTGGCTTTTCGGCAAGAGACACCATATCTTCGTTGAGCCGCGCGATAAAGTATCCGCAGCCCTCACCATAGCACCATTCGGGGCCGCCGAAAACAAGATAGTATTCTCCGTCATCATCTTTAAAAACAGCCGGGTCGTACTCCCGTGTGGTAGTGACATTGCCGTCAAGCAAAGGCTTGCCGAGAGCATCGCGGAACGGTCCGGCTGCGCTTTCAGATACGGCAACGCCGATTCTTCTGCTGCCGTCTGAAAAGTAGAAATAGTATTTGCCGTTTCTTTCAGCTACATCAACTGCCCAGCAGCAATCAGAAGACCCCATAAAAAAATCCTCGGGATGAATTACCGATTCAAGAGTCCACTCAACAGCGTCCGGCGATGACCACACATGCCAGTCACGCATGCAAAAGTTAAGCGAATCCGGAAAAGCGTCGTGAGACGCGTAAAGATACATCTTACCGTTAAATATATGTATATGAGGGTCACAAACGCCCATACCGGGAATTATCGGGTTCTTTTTAGAAAGTATATTTTTCATAATTTCTCTCCGCTACTGTGTTTCCGGTCATAGCAATAGTCCGCGGTATCGGGACTATCTTGGTGTCACAGCGCCATTTTAATGTTATAAGACTACTGTATTTTACCGTAAAATGATATTTCGCCGTTGTCACCGATTACGGCTAAAACACCGCTCTCAATGCCTGTTACATAGATATTATTATGGCCGCAGGTTTTTATTATCATCGCGAACTTCTTCAAAAGGCTGAAATTTCTTGAATTAGTAACAACACAGGAATCGGGATGAAGCGTTTTAACAAAGCCTTCCGTGGTTGAGCCGTCATAACCATGATGCGCAAGTTTCAGAAGATTAACCTTTCCGATTTTGGGAGCAAGACGGGTTTCATCCCCCGAGTAGTCATTCATATCCCCTGCGAGGAAAACTCTTGTGCCATTCTTTTCCAACAGCACTCCGAGAGACTGGTCATTCTCACCGACTTTCTCATCAGATACAGGGTCATCGGTATTAAACAATGTAACGGTAAAATTTCCAAAAGCAAACGGCGTTCCGTCAGGCTTCGAAATAATGGGGATATTTTTGCTTTCAAGAGCGTTAACCATTTGGTCATAAACTTCTTGATTATCCCAGTCTGTTATTTCACCCTCAGCGATTTTACTGCTGTCATAAACTTTGAGATAGGCGCGGTCAATAACAACATCCGGGTCAAGAATTACTGTATCAAACCCTCCGATATGGTCAGAGTGAGCGTGCGTACCGAGAACAAAGTCCAAATGCACCTTTCCGTCTTCGCCTGCAGCGTGTGATTTAAGATAGGCAAGCACTTCCTGCTCGTGCCCGCTGAAGGCAAGTGCGTCAAATCCCCGCGGATTATCGGAATCCTCACCCGCGTCAACCATCGCGTAACGGCCGTTGCTCTCAAGCAGTATAGCATCTCCTGAACCAACATTGAGAAAATGAATTTTATCTGAAGACCCGAGAGATTGCGGCGCGCTGCGTAAAGCGGGAAACATCAGTACAATAAGAGCAAACAATCCTGAAAAAAGTTTGAATACTACACCGGAACCAATATTCATAAAAACACTCCTCTGTTATTCTTTTGCAGGCACAAACCTACTTATAATTTGTTTCACATTATTGAGGATACAGCGATGAATAAAGCATTAAAGAAGAACGGTAAAAACCTCTTCACCGCCGTTTACAAAAACCTCGAGTGTATAAGCGTCACGCAGGCAATGCAGACTCTTGATTTCTCCGTTATATACTACGTCTTCACGTCCTGAGCGTTTTATGGAAAACCCGCCTGCGGTGCGTATTAACGTGCTGTCACTCCCGGAAAGAAAATTCCTAAGCTCTGATGCCGGAAAGGCGCGCAGCTTACCGCCCTCAAAGGTGATTTCGCGGGGCACGGACATTACACCTATGTCCCGCTCTTTGTAACCGGCGTATTCCCACCCCGGAATCCAGGAAACAAGTAGCGCTCTGCCCTGCGAATCACGAAAAATCTGACCGGCATACTGATCCGGACCTTTATCGATTTCACTCTCATACTCGGCAGTAAAATGTCCGTTTTCAAAAAAGCCGACAGCCAATGAGAAACTGTGATCTTTTTCTCTGCATACAGAAGCGGAAAGCAGATACTTATCACCAAACTTTATGAAAGAAGGGCATTCGGCAAATTTTGCGTTGTTCCACTCCCGCATAACGCCGTTATAGCGCCAATTCAGAAGGTCATCACTTTCATACAGCAACAAAACCGCTGTGTGCCTGCAGGGATTGCCGGAAGCTATAACACAACGATATTTACCGTCGGCAAAGCATACGGCCGGGTCCCTGAAATCGGAGGAGCCTTCGGGAGGATATGATGATATAACAGGATTGCCCGCATACTTTTCAAAACTAATTCCGTCGGATGAATAAGCTACACCGACAGTCTGTTTCCCGTCACGCACACAGGCATAAAATAGATATAGAATATCATCTTTAACTATAGCCGTACCCGACCAGCACCCGTCCCTGTCATATTCTCTGTCAGGGCAAAGAGCCACAGGTAGTTCTTCATAATGTATAAAATCTTTGGTTATCGCGTGACCCCAATGCATACTTTCATGCCACGGGATTTCAAAATGCGGAGAGTGCTGATAAAAAATATGGTAATATCCATTGAAATAAGCAAGCCCGTTAGGGTCATTTATCCAGCCATTTTTCGGTCTGTAATGGTAAACGGGGGCACCGTATTCGGGTAATAAATCTTTGTATGCAGCCTCTGTAAACATATCCACGCTCTGCACCTCCGTTAAGATCTCAAAAATGCTTAATAATCGAATGATATATCATAATATGGTGTTATATTCCTTTTTCGAGAGACAGAAGAGCTGCCTTTTTGTCAATTCCTCCTGCATAGCCCGTCAGACTGCCGTTTGCGCCTACAACACGATGACAGGGAATAATAATGGAAATCGGATTATGTCCTACCGCGCCTCCTACTGCCTGTGCCGACATAACAGAAATGTTAAACTGCTTTGATATTCTTTTTGCGATATCACCGTAAGTGACGGTCTCACCGTATGGTATTGTAAGCAAAATTTCCAGCACAGACTTGCGAAAAGAGGTTGTGTTTATTATGATAGGAGGAGTGAAGTCCGGCTCTCTGCCGCTGAAATAAATATTTAGCCACTTATCTGCCAGGTCAAATACAGGCAGGTCTTTTTCTTCACAAATACCGACAGTTAACGCATCAAAATATTTTTGACCGTCAAACCACAATCCGGTAAGCAATTCTCCGCTGCATGCCATGGTAATACCTCCGAGCGGAGAATCATAGTGGTGAATATATTCCATATACCATCCCTTCTTAAAAACGAGCTGAAATCAATCGGTCCGCTTACACTTCCGTATAACAAATTGCTTTATTTCCTCCTGCAAAAGTACGAATACTTTTGACACATGATATCCGTCCGTCAGCTCAATATTGAAAGAATCATATGACAACCACGGAATATAGGACACGTCAAACCATTTCTGGTGATTGGCGGTTTCGTGTCGGCATAAAACTTATCATAAACCCCGAAGTATTCAGAATATAGCGGGATAGAGGTCTCCGAATCCTCAAGAAACAAATAGTGAGCGGGGTTAATGACATCATAGCAGATAAGCAAGTCAGTCTGCCATACATAACCCATTATTTATCGGATTATCACGAGAGAGAAATGTCAGTGCTTATTGCTTCGCCCTCGCCGAGCCAAACATTGAGCGGAATTACTTTTACGGTATAATCGCCAGCGTCGGGTACTTCAACTGTGCATGAAAGTGTTTCGGGCATAGGTTCGAAATAATACTCAGAATAAATTTCCTTTTCGAGAACGGCCTTTTTTGAATTCGATTTATCAAAGAAAGATATACGATAGCCGTAAACACAAATATCGTCCTTGGCCTGATCGAAGGTAACCCTAATTTAACCCTCATCTGTTTTTTCGGCAGTGATATTTGCGTCCTTTTCAAAATAAGGGATTGATGCTGTCTTTTTGCGTGCTGAGGTATACGCGTATCCTGAAGTATCAAATACATCATCAATCTGCCACATAAGCTGCTTTTCGGGGTCATCAGTATTTGAGGGAGTCCTGAAGAAATCATCTGTAAGAATATTATATGGCTGTATGCGAACTCTGTTTTCAGCGTCAACCTCAACAATTAGATACTGAGCCGCGTTTCTGCTTCCATCAGGAACAGTATTTTCACCTATATCGCGTTCCATCTCAAAGTAATTAAGAGTTCCGGTGCCGAGCTGAGTGTAGCTGTTTTGCCAGATTTCAAGAGGATTATTTACGGGACCGTGAGAATGGCCGGAGAAATTTATAACCTGCGGAAACTGAGCATATACGAGATGAAGAGGAACTGACATCTGTGTATACCAGCTTCTTGAAACATATACGGTATTCCAGATGTGACCGTGCTGCATTGTGAAAATCGGCTTGTCGGGTGCATCCTTTTCAGCCTTTCTGAGCTCTCTTGTCATCCAGAAAAGCTGATCGGGAGTATGCCAGGTATCTTTGGGATTAGGCGACATTCCGATAATGTGAAAACCGTTTACAACCACATGCTTGTTTCGCTGCTCGCCCATCATCTTTTCATATCCGTCTAGTCCGGTGGTACCGAACTCATGATTACCCATTATTGTAACTAGTTTTGTGCTCTCGCGGATATTTTCTTTAATAGCTTTGTTAAGTATTTCATACTCATCTTCCGAGCCGGTGTCACAGTTATCGCCTGCGAGCAAAACAGCATCAAGTTTATTATATGTTGGGTGGCTGTCGCTGTAACGATAGGCGGTTTCAAAAAGTTTCGCAAGACGCTCGGCGGTAGTGCTGTCTTTTACAGAAATATGTACATCCGAGGTAATTGCGAAACGAAATACGGGAACGAAATCATTTTTCATCTCCTGCTCGAGATTAGCTTCAAGCATTTTCTGCTTTGAGCCGGAAACAAAAGACAGACTGGAAACAAGTGTAAAAAGAGCAAGAGGGAGAGCTAGAACAGTTGAAAACTTACGGATAACAGACATAATAAGACCTCCGAAATAAAACAATTGGTTTCTCTTAAATGCAACGGGAGTTTATTCAATAAACGCTGTGTTTTAATTATACTATTGTAGATTTTTATTTTCAATAAAAAATAACATTAATGCAATCATTAACCAAATGTTAAATCACAATGCATTTTATTGACACCGAAACTGAAAAGGGATGTATTATTTAAAAATGATTACCGTTCGGAAAATAAAAACAGCCAAATGACATCCGCAGAAACCGGCCTTATGCTTAACTCATTAAAAATATCAGTAGCGGCCCTTATTTTGAGAGGCGCTTTTTCTTTTTATTAAATATAAATCTTAGAAAATAATATGTTGACCATATGCAATATTTAGCAGTATAATTTTTACAATCATTATTTGAAAATAACAAGGTTTTAATTAAAAGCACAGCCATCGAAAATAATTTCCGTTATTTCAAAAAGGAGTTTATATTTATGGCAAGAATAATTATGACCAAACCGAGCAACAGCGGCATTGCATTAGGCGGTATCGGAGCCGGAAGTACTGAATTATTACCTGACGGCGAATTTCATTACTGGCAGATTGCCAACCCTCCCAGAATGACTCAGGTTTGCTGGGAAAATAAAGTAGATGACGGAGAAAGCAGTACAGGGGCACTGTCATTCTGGATCAGAACAGAAAATGAAAGCGGAAATACTATTGTTAGAAAGCTCAGCATGAAAACTGATCAAGACGATTTTTCTTATCGGATGTTTCCTTGGAATAAACCTGTTGAACAAATCAGTTTTAACGGTCGGTTTCCCGTATGTGAACTTCAATACAATGACAGTTCTTTACCCTGTCATATAACCGGACGGGCAGTTGCGCCGTTTGTACCGAATCATACAGACATTTCAGCGACTCCGGGCTTTTATATGGAATTTGAAATTGAAAATAAAGAACAAGAGCCGATAACAGCAAGTGTTCTTGGCACCATTGTGCCGGATTTCTGTAATGATGAAGGTTGCACAAATACACTGAATTCTGATTCAAACGGTATAGGCATCATTATGCGTCCGGCCAAACTTAATGACTCGCCAAACTGCGGTGAGCTGTGTCTTAGTATCAGCGGCGACGGGCAGAAATCATATATAACAGGAGAATATAAGCGATTTATCAGAGAGTATATATTTGATGACGACGATTTCGGGGTCAGTCAGGAATCTGTTCTTTTCGGTTTTCGGGAAACAGGATGTCTGCCAAACAGTAATGAAGGCAAATTACCGTCTGAAATTCCGGAAGACATTAAAAGCCTTTCGGATGACATGATTTCCAACCTGTTTAATGAATATATTAAATATCCGTTTGCGGCATCCGTTTTACAACGTATTCGAGATACACAACCCTTATTCCCTTCAAATTGTGATGAGAAGGTGTTGTTTCTTAAAAGTATTTGCGGTCAAAAACGTCTTATCAAAGATGAAGAATTCGGATCTGCAGCGCTCAGCGGAATGTTACATCTGGCTCCCGGAGAAAAGAAAACCATTAGATTTGTACTGACATGGTACTTCCCTAATCATTTTTCAAAATACGGCAAAAGACTGGGTCATTACTATGAAAACCTTTTTAGCGGTGCTTCGGACGCTAACAGTTTTTTGATTAAAAACAGCTCGGAAGTTTTTGACAAAGCAGTGGCATTCTCGGAACTGCTGTATAATACCGATCTGCCGGAAGTATATCCGGACAGCTGGAGCGGACATCTGAGCACAATCATTAAATGTTCCTGGTATCTGAAGGACGGCAAATTCGGTCTGTGGGAAGGTCAGGGTTACTGCGGATTCCATACAACTGATATAACATTTCACGCTTCGTTTGGTCTTCTGGCTCTTTTTCCAGATCTGCAGCTGAGACAAATGCGTATGGGCGCGGCATTTCAGCGCGAAGACGGACGCGTGCATCATTTTTTCACTCCGGATCTTGATCATATCGGTGACGGGTATGAACGCGTGGATATGAATAACCAGTTTGTTCTTATGGTACTTCGAGATTATCTTTATACAGGTGATAAAGAATACCTCAACGAAATGTGGCCTCATGTCATACGTGCGATTGAATCTATCTCAGACCTCGACTCTGACGATGACGGATTACCCGACAAAGATACCAAACGAAACACTTATGACGCATGGAATTTTTCCGGCACTCCCGTATATATTTCAATATTGTGGCTCGCGGCATTGAAAGCAGCAGTACGTATTGCAGACGAGATGAATGACAATGCACACAGTAATGAGTGGAGTTTAATATTAAAAAATGGACTTGTTTCACTGGATAAGCGCCTTTGGAACGGTGAGTACTATAACCTTTGGATAAATGATACTGAAAAGGACGAAACTCTTATGACTGACCAGCTTGACGGTGAATGGTTTTTGCGCGCATCCGGCATAGGAGGCAATCTGAGCAGCGAACGTATCAAAAATATACTCAGGGTCATATTTAAACACAACTTTAATCATGACAGCGGACTAATCAACGCATCGTGCCCTAAAGGACGTCACACTACACTGTACTCTCATAAAAACTGTCAGACTCAGGCAGTATGGACCGGCATTGGCTATGTTACCGCTTCGCTGTGTATGAGCGTAGGAATGCTCAATGAATCATATAACCTTGTCAAATCAATATATGAAAATCAGTCCCGTTTCGGAGCAAATTGGGACCACTGGGAATGCGGTCATCACTATACCCGTCCGATGTCGAGTTGGACGACACTGAATGCGGCTTTGGGGCTTCAAATCGACAATGCAAGAAAAACTATCAGATTCGATCCAATCTCTCAGTCCTTTCGGCTTCCTCTTTGTTTTCCGGGTTTCCTGGGCACAGCAGAAATGAAAAACGGTTCGTTAAGTATCAATGCAATTGAAGGAA